>JBFEYZ010000022.1:0-16501 GCA_041561855.1 Sulfurimonas sp.
ACCAGTTCGATGCCCAGCTCTTTTTTGACTACAGCTTTATAAAGTGCGTTAAAACCGCTTCCGTTGTGCGATGCAAGTACTGCTACTTTTATCATCAGAGCTCTTTTACGGCATTTTTAAAGACGTCGCCTCTATGTGCGTATGAAGTAAACTCGTCAAGACTTGCAGCCGCAGGAGAGAGCAGGGCTACTTCATCTTCTTTTAAATTTTTATCGATCTTTTTTACGGCATCTGCCAAGTTTTCACAAAGAGTATATGCAACGTCGTATCTGCGTGCAAGCTCGGAGAGTCTCTCTTTGTTTGAGCCAATGTTGTATATCTGAACATCGCAGCTTTTAAGAAACTCAAACAGTTCGCTCAAATCAACACCCTTGTCGTCACCGCCTAAAATAAGGTGAATATGATGATCTTTATAGCGTTTAAGCGCGACAATGGCAGCATCAAGATTTGTCGCCTTTGTATCGTTCACCCAGAGGCGGGCTTTAGAGTCTCTAAGCTCCTCTTGTCTATGCGGGTCTATGACAAATGAGTTGATCTTTTCATAATCAACACAATCAAAAAGTATCTTCTCTACCGCCATTGCCAAAAGCGCATCCATTAAAAATGCGCCTTTAAAATTGACTTTATTCGCATCTATTTCAAAGAAAGAAGCCAGATCACTCTCATCCTTGTAGCTGATTATCTGAGCCGATGTTTTTACATCTTTATATGCTTCGGGGATGATTGCTATCTCACCTTCTTTCATCATGGTGACGGGTTTGAGCTTTGCCTGTATGTACTCGTTTATATCGCCGTGCCAGCTGAGATGGTCTGGGGTTATGGGAAGAAGTACATAGATATTCGGTGCGGCTTTGTTGGTATAGTGAGTGGTAAACGAGCTGGTCTCAAGTATCCATAAAGCTGCATTTAAATCCAATTCGCCAAGCGGTGTTCCGATATTGCCGCCAGCCTTTGAGCCTCTCTCTTGAAGCAGATGCTGCATCATCTGCGTTGTGGTGGTTTTGCCGTTTGTCCCGCTTATCCATATGGACTGAGGTGCGATCTGGGCAAAAACATCATATTCGCTTATGAGATTTCTTGCTTTTTGTATAAGCTGGTTTGAGGGAGGAATTCCAGGGGATGTGATCTCCAAGTCGGAGTATTTCGGATCAAAGTCCGATGATGGTTTGACTTTAAGGCCATTCCCGTCTATAAAAGGTTTTGTACATTTATCATCATAAAATATTGCGTTAGGATATGTCGCTGCAAGCGCTTTCGTGGTTTTGCCGTAGCCAAAGAGAGATACACGTAACATCAGCGGATCTTTAGTGAGATAAGGGCGATAATATTGGATAAAATAGCGATTATCCAAAATCTGACGATTATCTTGTTCTCCGCCCACTGTTTCATCTCAAAATGGTGGTGGATCGGTGCCATTAAAAAGACTCTCTTCTTTCTAAGCTTATAACTTCCTACCTGAAGTATGACAGAGAGCGTCTCAATAACAAAGATCGAGCCGATAAGAAGGAGAAGTATCTCGCTTTTTGAGATTATGGCAAGGTAGCCCAGAAATGCGCCTATGGTCAGTGAGCCGCTGTCACCCATAAAGACTTCTGCCGGGTGACAGTTGTACCACAAGAACCCTGTAAGCGCTCCGATAAGTGCGCTTGAGACTATCGCAACCTCTCCTATGTTTATATTTGGCATAAGAAGATATGAGCTGATAACAGCATTTCCGGTTATGTAGATAATGATGCTAAAAGATGTAAGGGCTACAATGGAAGGCACAGTTGCAAGACCGTCAAGACCGTCCGTGAGGTTGACCGCATTCGATGTCGCGATCATAACAATTATCCAGAATATGATCGCAAAGCCGCCCATATCTAAAATAGGATTTTTTATAAAAGGGAGATAGAGTTCCGTATTGAAATCCGAAAGAAGATATAAAAAACCTGCTACCAAGAGCGCAGAGATTATCTGTAAAAGAAGTTTTGTTCTTGCCTTAAGACCTGCAAGGTTCTCATTTTTTTGATCTTTGCATAGTCGTCTTTAAAGCCGATAAGAGCGAATAAAAATAGAGTGATGATTGCCCCTACGGCGTAGAGATTAGAAAATTTTATCGTTATCAAAGATGCAAGAATTGTTGAAAAAATAAAGACTATCCCGCCCATTGTCGGTGTTTTTGCTTTGCCTTGATGACGTTCAGGTGCCCAGTTGTTGATAGGCTGAACACTTGATGTTCTCTGCGCCCATCTTATGAATTTTGGAAGCAGAAAAAGCGTGAAAGATAGAGCCAGGAAGAAAGATATCCCGGCACGAATAGTGATATATCCAAGCAGATTTATTTGAAAAATTTCTGAAAGCCAGTAAAGCAAAGTGAGTAGTCCTTATAAATAAAAATGACATTATAGTATAATTGCATAAAATTTTTGTTAGAAGAAGAATTAGTAAAAGGAGTCAGAATTGACAAAAAAGGCTGTATTAGTCATAACAGACGGTATCGGTTATTGTTCAAAAACAGAATATAACGCATTTTATAACGCAACGAAACCGACTTATGACAAACTCTTTAGCAATACTCCCCATTCGCTTATCGATACTTTCGGATTAAGTGTAGGACTGCCTGAGGGACAGATGGGAAACTCTGAAGTAGGGCATATGAGCATTGGAAGCGGAAGAGTTTTATATCAGGACTTGGTAAAGATATCATTAGCATTAAGCGAGAACAGATTTAAAGAGAATAATGAATTTAAAAATCTTTTGGAAAAATCAAATAGACTTCATCTTATAGGGCTTATGAGTGACGGAGGCGTTCACTCGCATATAGACCACTTTATGGGCATAGCCGACATTGCGGCGCGTGATGGTAAAGAGGTATTGCTGCATCTTATAACGGACGGCAGGGATGTATCGCCTACATCTGCTAAAAAGTACTTGGAGCAGGTCGGCAAACATATAGGCCAAAATATTAAAATAGCTACAATAAGTGGACGTTTTTACTCTATGGACAGAGATAACCGCTGGGATAGAGTCCAAAAAGGGTATGAGGCGATAGTTAACGCAACTCCAAAAAGTGATCTTAATCCTATAGAGTACATCGACGCTTCTTACGCAAAAGATGAGACGGACGAGTTTGTAGAACCTGCTGCATTTGGCGGTTATGATGGCATGAGGGACACAGACAGCGTTTTGACGATTAATTTTAGAAGCGATCGTATGAGAGAACTGGTAACCGCACTCGGAGATAAAACCTTCAGCGGATTTAATAGAGAGTTTAAAAAGCTTCATATAGCGACTATAACGGAGTATGATAAGAGTTTTTCATATCCGGTACTTTTTAAAAAAGAGGTTCCGAAAAATACTCTCTCAGAAGTGATCTCAAAAGCGGGTCTTAGACAGCTTCACACGGCAGAGACCGAAAAATATGCACACGTCACATTTTTCTTTAACGGCGGGATTGACGAGCCGTATGAAAACGAGACAAGGATACTGATACCCTCTCCAAATGTAAAGACCTATGATGAAAAACCGCAGATGAGCGCTCCAGAGGTCGGTGAAGTTGTCCTAAAAGCTATTGATGACGAGTATGATTTTGTGGTTGTCAATTTTGCAAACGGCGACATGGTAGGTCATACGGGAGATTTCGAAGCGGCAAAGATCGCGGTCAATGCAGTTGATACCGAGCTAGGAAAGATTTTAGCCAAAGCAAAAGAGAAGGGCTATGCAGTTGTTATCACCTCTGATCACGGTAACTGTGAAGAGATGAGAGATGATGATGGAAATGTTTTGACTAACCATACGGTCGGAAAAGTATGGTGTTTTGTTGAAGCAGACGGCGTTGAAAAAGTGCAAAGCGGAGCACTTAATAATATTGCGCCTACCGTTTTAAAGCTTATGGGGCTTGATATCCCCTCAGAGATGGATCACGCTTTAGTATAAAAATCAGTCTGCCACTTAAAGTGGCTAGCGCAGATGGCGGAATTACTTTCGTAATTGCTATAAATTAATAAAAATAAAGGAAAAGTAGTATGAAATTTAGTGGAAAAAATGTTTTAGTAACGGGTTCAAGCAGAGGTATCGGTGCAGAGATCGCGAAGGTGTTGGCAACTTACGGGCTTAAAGTATGGATCAACTACAGAAGCGGTGCGGCAGAGGCTGATGCTATTAAAGATGCTATCGAAGCATCAGGTGGAAGTGCGGCTGTTATCGGCTTTGACGTAAGCGATGAAGATGCGTTTGTGGATGCGATTAAGACTATTGTTGATTGTGACGGAGAGCTCAGCTATCTTGTAAATAATGCAGGGATTACGAACGACAAGCTGGCACTTAGAATGAAAAGCGAAGATTTTATGTCTGTGATTAACGCAAACCTTCTTTCGTGTTTTGTGGGATGCCGCGAAGCTATGAAAGTGATGAGAAAGAAAAAATTCGGTTCGGTCGTAAATATCGCTTCAATCGTAGGCGAGACTGGAAATGCAGGCCAAACTAACTACTCTGCCAGCAAGGGCGGCGTTATTGCTATGAGTAAGAGTTTTGCACTAGAAGCTGCATCAAGCGGTATACGTTACAATACAATTACTCCTGGCTTTATAGCAACAGAGATGACGGATGTTTTAAGTGACGAGATAAAAGATAGCTTTACATCAAAAATCCCGATGGGCCGTTTTGGAAATCCTGCCGAAGTTGCAGAAGCTACGGCATTTTTACTCTCAGACCACTCAAGCTACATAACAGGCGAGACGCTCAAGGTTAACGGCGGAATGAATATGGCGTAAGCCAAAATAACAGGAGCAAGTGATGAAAATAGCAGTATCTGCGTGTCTGCTCGGTGAAAATGTCCGCTATGACGGTGGACACAAACACGACAGATTTATAACGGATGAGCTAGGCAGTTATGCTTCATTTGTTCCATTTTGTCCAGAAGCTATAGCTTTTGGAACTCCAAGACCATCTGTAAAATTAATTAGCAGAGAAGACTATATCTCTGTTGTTACAAATAAAGACGGCACAGACCTGACTCAAAAACTCCTTGATAAATCGTACGAAGAAGCCCATAGAATAGCAGATGAGAATTTGGGCGGCATTATTTTTAAAGCTCGTTCGCCAAGCTGTGGACTGGGAAGCACTGTGGCTTATCTTGAGAACGGTTTTGCAGACTCGAAAACCGACGGTGTTTTTGCATCTGTTTGCAGAGAAAAATTTCCTCTTCTTCCCATGGAAGAGGAGGGGAGGCTTCAGGATGCGTGGTTAAGAGAGAATTTTGTAATGCAGCTCTTTGCTTATGATTCGATTCAGAAACTAAAAGATAGTAAGCCGACTATGAAAGAACTTGTTGATTTTCATACAAGAAACAAGTTTTTGCTTCAAGCCAAAGATGAGAAGCTCTATCGCGTTCTCGGCAATATAGTGGGCAATCATGAAAATTTGCCCTTTGATGAGCTCTTTGCAAATTATGAGCACAACTTTAAAGTAGCTATTGCACAAAAAAGCTCCATAAAGAGAAACAGAAATGTTTTAGAGCATATGGCAGGTTTTTTTAAAAATGAGCTCAGTTCAGTTGAAAAAGAGGCTCTGCATGAGCAGATAGATGATTATGCAAAAAAGATAATCCCGATTATCACTCCTCTCTCAACAATCAAACTCTACGCTAAAAAATACAACACAACTTATCTTTTGGCTCAGATATTTTTAGAGCCCTACCCAAAAGAGCTCGCTCTTCGTTCAAGCCTGCTTAGTTCAAAATGAGACGTATTCTCTGGTTTAGAAGAGATCTAAGGGTAGAGGATAATCCTCTTCTCTCCTTTGGCGGAGAGGTTCTTCCCATCTTTATATTTGATGAAAACATCTTAAAAGGGCTGCAGCCAAACGACATGAGAGTTAGCTTTATCTTTCATTATGTCCTAAAACTCAAATCAGATCTTCAAAAAATTGGTCTGGATCTCAAGATCTTTTACGGAAAGCCTGAAGAGATATTTGAACAGTTTAAGGATTTTGATGAGGTCGTGGCTTCAGGAGATTATGACGCTTATGCAAAAGAGCGCGACACAAAAATTTCTCATATGCTGCATTTTAGATATCTAAACGATACTTATATCTTTAAACCAAAAGAGGTGCTAAAAGAGAACAATGAGCCTTACCTTGTTTTTACTCCGTTTTATAAAAAAGCAAGAGCAGCTCTTTCGCATAAAAATATAGATGAAGTAAAAACAGCAGAGCATATTTTGGCAAAAGAGGATTATGATGGCATCCTAAAAAAAGGCAAAAAGGCTTCTTTAGAACTCAAAAGCATAGGATTTCAAAAGCAGGATGTTGAGATTGCAGATCCCTATGTAAAATTAGAAGAGTTTCTAAAAAGGATAGATACTTACAAAGATATGAGAGATTATTTAACAGCAGAGGCTACTTCATGTTTGAGTGTAGATTTGCGCTTCGGGACCATCTCTATCAGAGCGGTTTTAAGGGCTCTTTTTTTTTTAAAAGTTGCAGATATAGAGCCGTTTATCAGGCAGCTGATCTTTAGAGATTTTTATGCCTGCCTTCTTTTTCATATACCGACATTACAAACTCAAAACTATAAATATAACTTTGAGGGTATAGGGGATGAGAGTAGATTTATAGCGTTTTGCCAAGCTAAAACAGGCGTTCCCATAGTTGATGCAGGAGTACGTGAGCTATTGAAGACCGGGAAAATGCATAACCGTGTGCGTATGATTGCTGCCTCTTTTTTTACAAAAGACCTGCTTTTGCCATGGCAGTGGGGAGAGAGGTTTTTTGCCTCTCATCTGCTTGACTACGACAAAGCCTCTAACATACTATCATGGCAGTGGAGTTCTGGAACCGGAGTTGATCCGCAACCATATTTTAGAGTCTTTAATCCATATCTGCAGTCGAAAAAATTTGACAAAGATGCTGTTTATATAAAAAAATGGCTTCCGGAACTAAAAGAGATTGAACCAAAAAATATACATAATGAGTCATTTTTGCTAAGTGCTGATATAGAAGATTATCCAACACCGAATATTGTCCACAAAGAGGCAAAAGCAAGAGCGCTCAGCTACTATAAAAAAAGTATGCATTAAAAACAAAAGGCTTTGAGAAGCCCTGTTTTTTATCTCTGGATACCTAGTTTATTTAAGTTAAATATGCTACAATTACGAGATTTTACATACAAAACATAGGAGCTAGAATGGCACTTTTAGATGATATTAGAGAAGTAGTAGTTGAACAATTAGGCGTTAATGCTGATGAAGTAAAAGAAGACGCGAAGTTTGTTGAAGATTTAGGTGCTGATAGCCTTGATGTTGTTGAATTAGTAATGGCACTTGAAGAGAAATTTGATATCGAAATTCCTGATGACGAAGCAGAAAAAATTCAAACTGTTAAAGACGTTGTTAACTATATAGAAAACAAATAATCGTCTAAAGACCTACTGAGGACTCCTCGGTAGTGAATATTTTTTAGTGGTCAGTATATTTTCTGGCTTTTAAAAAGTATTTTATATTTTTTACGGAGATTTTAATGAAAAGAGTTGTAGTTACTGGTTTAGGCATGATAAATGCAGTTGGAAATGATAAAGAGAGTTCTTTCAAAGCTATGTGTGAAGGCAAGTGCGGAATAGATACTATTACTCTTTTTGACCCAGAGAATTACAGCGTTAAAATAGCAGCTGAAGTTAAAGATTTTGACCCTTCAACGGTTATGGAAGCAAAAGAGGTTAAAAAAGCAGACAGATTTATTCATCTTGGATTAAAAGCTGCGCAAGAGGCTATGGCTGAAGCCAACCTTCCTGAAGATACTGATATGGAAAGATTTGGTATAAGTGCAGGTTCAGGGATAGGAGGATTGCCGTCTATCGAGAAAAATTCTATCATAATCGAGACGAAAGGTCCAAAAAGAATAAGCCCGTTTTTTATCCCTGGAGCTCTTGTAAATATGCTTGGCGGTTTTATCTCTATTGAGCACGGAACAAAAGGTCCAAACCTCTCAAGCGTAACTGCATGTGCCGCAGGAACGCATGCAATAAGCGAAGCTGTAAAGACGATTATGTGCGGCGGAGCAGATAAAATGCTTGTAGTATCGGCAGAGTGTGCAATTACAGGTGCAGGTGTTGGCGGATTTGCTTCAATGAAGGCTCTTTCGACAAGAAACGAAGAGCCTAAAAAAGCTTCACGTCCTTTTGATGCGGATCGTGACGGTTTTGTTATGGGAGAGGGTGCAGCAGCACTTGTCTTAGAAGTATATGAAGATGCAGTTGCACGTGGAGCACATATTTACGGAGAGATTATAGGTTTTGGTGAGAGCGGCGATGCAAATCACATTACGACTCCAAGCCTTGACGGTCCTGCTCGTGCTATGAAAGCTGCTTATGCAATGGCAGGCAAACCTAAACTCGATTATGTAAATGCGCACGGAACAAGTACGCCGATAAACGATAAAAATGAGACTGCTGCGGTTAAAGAGCTTCTTGGCGGCAAAGAAAACTGTCCTCCTATGAGTTCTATAAAAGGTCAGATCGGTCACTGCCTTGGCGCAGCGGGCGGTATTGAGGCAGTTGTGTGTCTAATGGCTATGCGTGATGGCATAATTCCTCCGACGATCAATCATGAAACTCCTGATGAAAATTGTGATTTGGATATCGTTCCAAATAAGGCTAGACATGCCGAACTAAATACTGTTATGAGCAACTCTTTTGGGTTTGGCGGAACAAACGGCGTTTTAATATTCAAAAAAATCTAAGTATAAGGATCTGATTTGGCAACATATTTAGACTTTGAGTATAAGATCAAGTTTATTCAAGAGGATATAATTTCCGCACAGGTTCGTCATGATGAAGTTGCACTTCAGAGCCTTCAAGAGAATCTGGATAAAGAGGTCTCAAAGATATTTAACAATCTCTCGCCTTTTCAAAAGCTTCAGCTTGCTCGTCATATTGACAGACCTTATGCACTTGACTATATAAATCTTCTTATGAGAGACAAGTACGAAATACACGGAGACAGACACTTCCGTGATGATGCTGCAATTCTCTGCTACATCGGCTATATCGGAAATGAAAAGGTTATGGTTATAGGTGAGCAAAAAGGGCGCGGAACAAAAAATAAGATAAAAAGAAATTTTGGTATGCCGCATCCTGAAGGTTATAGAAAAGCCCTCCGTGCAGCAAAACTTGCCGAGAAGTTCAATATTCCGGTATTAATGCTTATAGACACTCCGGGTGCATATCCAGGGATTGGTGCTGAAGAGAGAAACCAGAGTGAAGCTATTGCCAGAAATCTTCTTGAACTTTCGGAACTTAAAACGCCGACAATCTCTGTAGTTATCGGAGAGGGCGGAAGCGGCGGTGCTCTTGCTATCGGTGTTGCGGACAAATTTGCTATGATGAGATACTCTGTATTTAGCGTTATCTCACCTGAAGGATGTTCTGCAATTTTATGGAACGATCCTGCAAAAGCGGAAGCTGCGACAAATGCTATGAAGATCACGAGTGAGGACTTAAAAGAGTTGGATCTAATAGATGATATTATAGCTGAGCCGCTTATAGGCGCTCACAGAGACAGAGACGGTGCAGCTGCTGCTATCGGTGAGTACTTTTTAGAAGAACTTACAAAACTTCGTGCTATGAGCGAAGAAGAGAGAATGGAAGCTAGATATAAAAAGCTCACAGGTGTCGGAGCATTTAGCGAGTAATTACTTTTGCCCCTCTTGAAGCAGAGGGTCAAACTTCGGTCTTTTGAGTATTTTTCCCTCTTTTGAAAACTTGATAATATCTTCAACACTTTTTATACTCTCATCCAAAGAAGCAAGTGACAATTTAAACAGTTCGTATGTGGTCAGCACATCACTCATTGCTCTGTGATGCGTAGCACTTGGGTTTAGACTGAACGACTCATTAAGGTACGAGAGTGCATATCTATATGATGCAATAGTCCTCTCAGCCAAAGAGAGCGAACATAAGCTTCTGTTTAATAGAGGTGCCAGCCCCACCTTTTGCATGCTTAAAGATATAAACCTATAGTCAAATTTTACGTCATGTGCGACAAAGACAGAGTCTGATAAAAAGTTTTTAAACTCATACATAACCTCTTTTAGGTTTGGTGCATCTTTTGTGTCTTCAGTACTTATTCCTGTTATCTCAGTGATATGCGGATTTATCTCTTTACAGTTGACAAGAGAGTCGAATGTGTCAATGATTTTTCCGCCTTTAACTTTTACCGCAGCGATCTCTATTATTTGATGCTTTTCTATTTTTGAGCCGTTTGTCTCGATATCTACAATGCAAAAGACAGCATGCTCAAGAGGAATAAATTTGGTGGCGAAATAGAAATTGCCTTGCTGCTTTAAAATCTCCAGACCTTGAGAGTGCCAAAGCTGCAAAAGGAACTCCAGATCTTCATCTATCTGCTCTTTAAGGCTTTTTAGAGAGAGTCCTTTTGAGGAGAGCTTATGAATACTTTTTGAATCTAAAGAGAAGTCGTTACTAAGCATCTGTATATATTACTTCTTTGCATTTTTGATGAATTTGGCGACTTTTAAAGCGTCTTTCTTTCCGTAAGAGAGCTCAACTCCGCTGCTTACATCGACACCGTAAAAGCCGTACTCTTTAACAGATGAGACATTATTCGGATCCAATCCTCCAGCAAGGATTATCTTTGAGCAATCAACTCCTTTGAACCAATCAATATTTAATCTTTTACCGCTTCCGCCGTATGATTCGCAGTAAGCATCAACCAGTCTGTATTCGTTACTTAGTTTTAAAATATCATTTGCTTCTTTGGCGCGGATGACTTTTATATATGGAACAAAGAGCTGCTCGTAAAGTTCATCGGGAGCTTCAAAATGGATCTGCGCCAGGGTTGCTCCTGCTTCTTGGCAGTATGAGTTGATGACCTGTGCATCGCTGTTTACAAAAAGAGCTACTTTCTCGACAAAGGGAGGAAGTCTCTTTATGATCTCTTTTGCTTCGCGCGGCGAGATGTATCTTGGAGACTCTTCGTAAAAAACAAAGCCCAGTGCATCAGCACCAGCTTCTATTGCTGTCATCGCATCTTCGTAAGACGTAATTCCGCAAATTTTACAACGCATTATATCTGCAAGCTCTCAATAGCTTCTTTTTTGTTTTGGTGATTAAAGACATAGCTTCCTGCAACAACGATATCTACGCCGGCATCTTTTAGCAGATGCACGTTTTTATCGCTGACTCCGCCGTCAACCTCTATAAGGCAGTTTGGATTTATCTTGTCTCTCATAGCGCTTAGTTTTTTTGCTTTAGGAAGTACGCTCTCTATAAAACTTTGACCGCCGAAACCTGGATTCACGCTCATTAAAAGAACCATATCAAGATCACCAAGGAGGTACTCAATAGACTCTGGCGGCGTATGTGGATTTAGAACGATCGCGGGTTTTATGCCAAGCGAGCGGATCTTTTGTATAAGTCTGTGAGGATGCTTCTCCTCTTCTATATGAAAAGAGATATACTCAGGTTTTAAAGGAGCAAACAGATCAACAAAGAATGTGTTGTTTTCAACCATGAGATGAATATCAAGAGGTTTTGTAGCAGATGCGGCTATGGCTGAGACTACGACCGGACCGATCGTGAGATTTGGAACAAAATGGCCGTCCATCACATCTACGTGGACAAGATCACAGCCGGCTTTGCAGATGGCTTCAACATCTCTTTGCAGGTTGCCAAAATCAGCGGATAAAACGCTAGGGGCTACTTTCATTTATCTTCCTTTTTTAATTGCAAAATTGTACAGTTTTGTATCTTTTATCTTGTTAAGAAAAAGATAAATTTATCATCGTTAAAAGAGAGCTCTACCTGAACCCCTTTTCTGTTCTCTACTACTTCAAGAAGACTGTCTATGTCTTGATAGGTTCTTGGAAGAGTTATGTTGACCGATATATCTTCATCTGCTAGTAATGTTTTTATCTTTCCGCCCACTATGTTGACAAGTTCTGCCAATGTGTCAAGGATCATATCCAGATCATTGGTATCTTCGCCTATAAGGAGCTCACACGCCTTTTTAGCAATGCCTGATGGAAAAACTAAGACCACCATCCCATCTAAATCGCCGTAGTAGCCTATGGAACTTGCAATCTTTCCCTCTTTTTTCTCTATGATAAGGTTTTGAACGCTGACTGATTCTTTGACGGCTTTTGAATTTGTCATCATTTCTATGGTAACTGCTGCCGCATTGATGAATTTTGGAAGTTCAATCACCGTCTCTTTGTTTAAGACTCTTTTGTTTTTTATATTTGCGGCACTTGAAGCACCGAGCTCTTTTAAGAGCTCTTTGTTTTGGAGTATATCATCCATATGGTCATAAAACATAACTCCCGCATCTTCCAAATTTTCTTTAAAAGAGAGTGGAGTCTTATCAAACTTCATTCCGACAAAACAGATCGTTGCATTATATTCCGCGGCTGAAGTAGAGAGTTTTGAGAAGAAGTTCAAAGCGTGAATGTTCATACTGATGACTTTGTATGCATCAAAGATAAAGAGTCTGAAACCTACGTTTAGGGAGTTGTTGTGATACTCTATATTAAAGTTGTCGCTTATCTCTACATCTAAAAATGATGATATAGTATAGATGATAGCATTTCCGCTTACTCTTGTTGCGACTTTTTGTCCCATTTGACCCAAAAATGTCGAATCTATAACATAGTTAAATGACTCTCTTTGTTCTTTCTTCTCATTGTATTCGCTGAGTGTTTTTGCTATGGTCGGACTGTGTCCGTTGTCATGCAGCTCTATTGCTATTGCAGAGCGCTGAGATTTGTCATCGCTGTATACCAGAATTGTTTTATTCTGGTTTTTGTAGCTTGAAGAGAAGAGGTAAGCGATATCCAGAGTTTTAAAGAGCGAGAAGTTTATATCCTCTTTGTAAAATCTTCTTATTGCCTCATATTTATTTTGATCATAGTCGCAAAACCCTACGGTTGCGCTATTTGTTTTGCGTATCTTGGAAAAGAGTTTTATAAAGATATCCAAACCGTTACGGTTAAAAAATACAACCCTCTTAAGTGAAACCAATATCATATCTACTTTTAGTTTTGTGGCAGCCTCAACATCTTCGATGCTCAAATAAGATGCCGCATTGTTGCCGTCTAGAAAGCCCTGCGGTGAAAATACTGCTATACCATCTTTTACTACGGCTTTCATTCTATCTCCATTAGTGAGGAAAACTCTTCATATATATCGCCTATATATTCGATCTGAAAATCAATAAAATCATTAAGACCCGCTTTAATAAACAGCGGATTTGAGAGCTCATAAAAGAGAAGAAGATGCATCCACTTCCCAAGTAGGTTTATTTTCTCGTCACTTGATGGTTTTACTCCGGATGCCGCTTGGACTATCTTGGAGATGTCGTCATTCATCTCCCATTTTTTAGCGATCTGTGAGCAGATGTCAAAAAGATCCACTCCGCAAAGACGCAAAAGGATAGTGTTGTAATCTATAGCCTTGGTCGTTCTTAAAAGAGTTACGTCATCTATCTTCTCTTTAAAAAGAGCCTCTGCTACTATGATGCTTGCAGGCAGAAGAGTTATCGCGTCATATGTCTCTTTATCTTCTATTTTCAGATGTTCAAGTATTATCTGCCACTTTTTGGATAAATTCGCTTGAAGCTCGTAAAAGAGATGGGAGTTAAGTTTAAAGAGGCTCCACTCATTTGGGCTTAAAAGAGATACCATATAGTTGTAAACGCTCTGTCTTGCAAGTGACACACCGAGTATACCAAATATTTGAGATATGTCGCTCACTTCATTCGCAAAGCCGTATATAGGTTTGTTTACTATGCTTTTAAGATATGACTTGAGTGCCAGATCGCCTTCTGCTACTTTTGCCGCTTTTGTCAACTCTCCGGCTCTAAGCAGTGCAAACGTCTCGTTTAGGACTTTTGGAGCAGGGGGGATTTTTTCTATAAAGCTATTTATTTTTTCTTTTGTTACCATAATCTCTGCGCATTTTTAATTTTGTTTATTTTATCCATAAACTAATAAAATGAATATAAAAGGTTTTTTTGTGCTATTTTCCCATTGGTGCCTATGCTTTAACTTAAGCAGAAGTTTTGTTTAGGCTTGCTATAATTCGCAACTTTAATAAACCTAAACACAAGGAAGCTAGTATGGCAAGAAGATGTGCTATCAGCGGCAAAGGCCCAATGAGCGGAAACAATGTTTCTCACGCTAAGAATAGAACTAAACGTCGTTTTTTGTTAAACCTTAGAACAGTACGCATTACTTTAGAAGACGGTACAACTCAAAAGGTTAAAATATCTGCAAGAGAGTTGCGCACACTTAAGAAAAACTCTTAAGCAGAACAGGAAATTAGATTGAATCTCTTAGAGAAGATTCGAAAATTTCTACACTGGGAGTCATCTCCCAAACCGCACATTACGCTCAATAGTGAGCTCTATTCCCAATTTTTACCATTTAGAACACCGTTAATATTAGTCCAGCTGCTTATGCTTATAGGGACTTTAGGCTATATCTATATTGAAGATTACTCCATTATGGATGCAATTTTTCAAGCAGGATATACATTTACAACGGTTGGATTCGGTTCATTAAAAGAGGCTGAATTTTCAGCTGCGGGACAGATATTTACAGTAACACTCATTATACTCGGTTTTACCGTATTTACTCTTGCGATCGGTATCGTTGTTGATGTTGTGAGCAAAGGAAATCTTAGAAGGATTGTAAAGGAGAGAAGAATGCTCTATAGTATAGCAAGGCTGAAAAAGCACTTCGTAGTATGTTATCACAATGAATATACTCTTGAGGTGACAAAAGAGCTGAGAAAAAATCATATACCTTTTGTTGTGGTCGATCCGCGCGAAGAGATACATCAGTGGGCCGAGGAGTACAATTATACGACATATTTAAAGGCCGAACCGCATGCGGAGCTTACTATGTTAAAGGCACACCTCTCATCTGCAAAAGGGCTTATAACTCTCTCAAATACAATATCTGACAATATCGCTCTTATAGCTTCGGTCAGGCTCTTTGAAAAGGAGCACTTTCTTCCAAGACCATATTACGTGATATCTTCTGCCGAGAGTGTGAGCGATGTGGACAAGCTGAAAAAACTCGGAGCAGATACAGTTGTATCGCCTACTAAACTCACTGCTCAGAGAGTCAGTGCTATGGCAGCGCGCCCTGATATGGAAAATCTATTGGAAGAGTTTTTATATAAGAGCGACAACCCGCTTGACATGGAAGAGATAGAGGTTCCAAAATACAGCTGGGCAGTTCTTAAAAAATTAAAAGAGACCCATATAAGACAGATAACGAATACTTCCATCGTGGGCATAACGAAAAAAGACGGCAAATTCATGACCATGCCAAAAGGCGACGTGCTTATAACCAGCGAGTGTAAACTTCTCGTTATAGGAACGCAGCACGGCATCAATATTACCAAAGAGCTGTTAAGAAGAAGAGACAAGCCAAAGGAACTTAAATTTGTATAACATTATCTATTCGCAGGGCGGCGTTTGTGCCGCTGAGGGCTTTTTTGCAGACGGCGTGAGCGCAGGACTTAAAAAAGAGAACGCAAAAGATATGGCATTCATCTACAGCGAGGATGAGTGCGAAGTAGCATCTGTCTTTACTACGAACAAGATGTATGCGGCTCCCATAAAGCATTTTCGCTCAATGGGTGATTTTAGAACAAACTTTATTCTTATCAACTCAAAAAATGCGAATGCTATGACGGGCAAAGCGGGTGTAGAAGACATAAAAGAGGTCCTCTCTAACTGCCCATCGGGTGTTAAAAACCCTATCATGAGCTCAACTGGTGTTATCGGTGTCCGACTTCCAAAAGCAAAAATAATCGAGGGGATGAAGCTTTTTGACCTCTCAAAAAGAGACTCCGCATCTGCGTCAAAAGCTATCATGACAACAGACAGTTTTGCAAAAGAGGTGGCTTTTAGGGTTGTTTTGGATGACGGAAGCAGTTTCAATATAGGTGCAATAGCAAAGGGTGCAGGCATGATAGACCCTGCAATGGCTACTATGCTCTGCTTTATAACCACCGACGCAAAAGTATCCAAAGCAGAGATTCAAGCGATACTTGATGAAGTGGTAAAGACGACTTTCAACGCGATAAGCGTGGACGGCGACACATCTACAAACGACACCGTTTTGGTTCTGGCAAACGGCAGAAGCGGCGCTTACGAGGCAGAAGCTTTCAAAGAGGCGCTATTTAAAGTGATGCACTTCTTGGCGTTAGAGATGGTGCGTGACGGCGAGGGTGCGACCAAGCTTGTCACTTATAAGATAACTGGTGCAAAGAACGACAAAGAAGCAGAGACGGCGGCAAAGGCGCTCTCCGACTCACTTCTTGTCAAGACCGCGCTTTTCGGCGAGGACCCCAACTGGGGAAGGATAGCATCGACAATAGGTGCCAGCGGCGTAGAGGCTTACGAAGACAAGCTTAGCATCTCTTTTGACAACCTATGCGTCTATGACAGAGGCACTATATATTTTGATGCGGAGATGGAGAAGAAGTGCGCAGTCG
>JBFEYZ010000023.1:0-14867 GCA_041561855.1 Sulfurimonas sp.
CTCAGAGACATGTATGAACAGTATAGAGACAAAAAGATCAAGGAGTAGGCGTGAGAAATATATTTAAAAAAGTTTTGGTGATCTTGGCATCACTGTTGTTTGCCTATAACCTTCAGGCAGACGAGCAGTCGGAGCTAAAGAGCCGTTTTTTGAACAAGATAGATGAAATTATAATCATAGTAGAGAATAAAGAACTTACAAAAGAGCAGAGAAATGCGGATATCGTCAAATCGATATCGCCAATGTTCGATTTTGAGCTTATGGCAAAACTAAGTCTTGGCAACACTTGGAAAGAGCTTTCCCAAAGCGATGCAAAAAGGTTCGTAGAACTTTACGTAGAGCGAATGAAACAGTCGTATTCTGCGAAGATAGACGCTTATGAGGGAGAAAAGGTTGAGATAAAGAAGATAGAACAGCCAAAGGCAAACAGGATGGCATTCTTCACAGACCTTGTAGGCAAAGAGGAGAAGCTAGAGATAGTATATAAATTTCATAAGCCTGCTCAAAGCACTGAAGGCAAAGAGGACTGGCTTGTCTATGATGTCGAGATACTAGGTGTAAGCATCTTAAAGACCGACAGAGCACAGTTCAAGGAATTTTTACAGACAAAGAGCATAAATGAGCTTATGGAAGCTCTTGCAAAGCAGTCTTGATTAAATGCTAAATAAAATATATCAAAGCTACATTTTAAAATACCCAAAACTGATCCTTCTTTTTATGGGGGTCTTCTTCGTTATAATGTCTTTTTTCGCTCTAAGGCTTGAGATAGACGCAAGTGCGGAGACCCTGCTTCTTGAAGATGATAAGGACCTTGAGTTTAACAGAGACGTACTTAAGCGTTTCGAGGCCCCTAACTTTCTTGTCGTTACTTATACTATCAAAGGCGATGACCTCTTAAGCGAAGAGAATATAGCGAAAATAGAAGAGCTGAGCTCACAGATAAGTATGCTTGAATCCGTAGAGTCTATAAATTCAGTAGCCAACGTTCCGCTTCTGCAATGCCCTCCCAGACCTCTAAAGGAGCTTCTAAAAGATATACCTACGCTAAAGTCAGATGACATAGACAAATCTCTTGTAAAAGAGGAATTTCTAAAGAGTGCTGTATATAGGAAAAATCTGGTAAGCGAAGACTTCAAGACTACTGCTCTGATGGTAAATCTCATAAGAGACGAAAAATATTTTGAGCTGATCAATGATAGAGACGCATTCGTAAAGCTGAAAAAAGAGAGAGAGCTGGACAAAGAGGAGACGGCAAATTATAAGAAGGCGCAAGAACGTCTTAAAAAGTACAGGGATATCGCAAGAGAAAAGAACCATCAGATGATAGTGGATATGAGGGATATTCTTGAAAAATTTGAGAAAAACCACGAAGATGTGAAACTGCATCTTGGCGGTGTGGATATGATAGCCGACGATATGGTCGAGTTCGTAAAATATGACCTCAGAACCTTCGGCGGACTTATAGTGGTGCTTCTGATCGTCATACTCTATGTTCTTCTAAAAAAGGTGCAGTGGGTTGTCATAGCGCTCTTTATCTGTACAATATCGCTTATAACTACAAGCGGGCTTTTAGGACTGTTTGGCTGGGAGATAACCGTGGTCTCCTCGAACTTCGTATCCCTTCAGCTTATAATGAACATGTCGCTGGTAGTTCACCTTATCGTAAGATATAAGGAGCTTTACGCTCAAAATCCTGAGGAGTCGCAGTACGGTCTTGTATTAAATACAGTGCTCTCTATGGCAAAACCTTCGTTCTTCGTCGTTATAACTACTATAGCCGGCTTTAGTTCGCTTGTCTTCAGTAACATCCTGCCAGTTATAAACTTCGGATGGATGATGAGCAGCGGTATAATAATTTCTCTTCTCTTGACTTACTTGCTCTTTCCTATAATTTTACTGCTTTTTGAGAAAAAAGAGTCTCTTAGTTTCGGACAGGAAGGAACACATTTTACTTCAAAGATAGCATATTTGGCGCACAGTTATAAAAAGAGCATTCTTTTGGGCTCTGTGATAGCGGTTGTATTTTCTATATCAGGAGCATTCAATCTAAGGGTAGAGAACAGCTTTATCGACTACTTTAAAGAGAGCACTGAGATATACAAGGGAATGGCGCTCATAGATCAGAAGCTAGGAGGTACGACGCCGCTTGACGTAGTGCTTACGTTCAAAGAGCAAAGCGATGAAGTAAAAAGCGTAGAAGTGGTGCAGGAGGACTCCGAACTTGACTCGTTCATGGATGAGTTTACCCAGGAAGAAGAGGATAAAGAGAAGTACTGGTTTACTCAGAACAAGATGCAGAAGATAAAAGAGATACACAATTATCTTGAATCGCTTGAAGCCGTAGGAAAAGTGCTCTCTCTTGCTACTGCCGGTGAGATTTTAAAGACACTAAATGAAGGTAAAGAGCCTGACGGGCTGATGCTTGCACTTATGTACAAAGAGCTTCCTCAGAAGTACAAGAAGATAATCATTACTCCTTATGTGGATATCGCCAATAATCAGGTACGCATAAGTACTCGTATAATAGATTCTATGCCGAACCTGCAAAGAAAACTGCTGATAGAGAAGATAAATAGGGATATAAAAGAGATGTTAAATCCTAAATTTGAGGAACATAAGCTCTCAAACCTTCTTATCATGTACAATAATATGCTTCAGTCTCTATTCGACTCTCAGATAAAAACCATAGGTGTTGTGGTGGCAATACTGTTTTTTATGTTCCTGCTTCTCTTTAGAAGCCTGAAGATAGCCATTGTCGCTATCATAGCCAATATTATCCCGGTAGGTGTAATATTCGGTTTTATGGGCTGGATGGATATACCGCTTGACATGATGACGATAACAATAGCCGCTATAAGCATAGGCATAGCTGTGGACGATACGATACACTACATATACAGGTTCTCGCTTCTATACAGACAAAGCGGAGATGCGGAAGGCTCCATGTACAAGGCTCACGAGAGTATAGGTACGGCGATGTTCTACACTTCAACGATCATCATAGTAGGTTTTATCATACTGGTGCTTTCGAATTTCCTGCCGACCATCTATTTTGGACTTTTGACAACCATAGCCATGTTCATGGCTATAGTTGCGGACCTTATGCTGCTTCCGGTACTACTTCTGATCTTTGGTATTTAACGCATAGGGACAACCCCTTGCGTGCTTTTTAATAAGTGGATATTTTTTTAGCAAGCTCGTCCGTACTTAAATAATCTAAATTGTTTGAGTAGAATGACTCAAAACTTTCGTTGCCTTGGCGCTCATTTTTATATATAAGCATTACTTTTTTGACTATATATTTTGCTTCGGTAAGAGGAACTGATTTAAATACAACTCTTGCTTCGGCAGCCTTTTTTGTAGCATAACCGCCAAGCAGAATATGTACGCCAAAACAGAGCTCACCGTTTTCATCCCTTGCTTTGCACCCCTCAAAACCTATGTCCGCCACGCCGTGAATACCGCATCCTTTTACGCATCCGGACCAGTACATTCTAACCTTGCCATTTTTTATGGGCACCTCTTTGTTTAAAAACTGAGCCATACTGATGGCATCGGCTTTGTTTGGAATAACGCCGAAATTGCATGTTGCCGTGCCTGCACAAGCTATTTGATGGTTAAAATAGATGTTTTGATACTGTGCATATAAGTTGTAAATATCAGAGTTTAAAACAGTTTCTACATATAGTTTGTCAACCACTATATATAGACTTTGCTCTACCGATAGCCTGATAGAGCCGTCAACACTTTTCGCGAGCTCTGAGACGTTGATTAGATCGCTTCCGCTGAATATTCCGCTTGGAATACTGAAGTGGCATGCGCTAACTTCGCTGCCGAGATCAAACACGCCGCTCTCATCGAGTACATACTCTTCAATAGCCAAAATCTCACCGCTTGGTTTATAATTTATGGATGTAGTTTTTGAGATTGCTTTTGCAAACTCATTCATCCCCACCGCTTCGAGCAAAAAACAGAGCCTGTTTTTATTGCGGTTGTCTCTGAATCCGTACTCCTTAAAGAGCTCAATAACAGCTTTAAACGTAGGTACCACATCCTCTTTTTTAACAAACAAACCGCTATCCTCTGCCTGAACGCCGACTTTTCCGCCGAGGTAGAGATTAAAACCTATCTCTTCATCTTTTTTTGCGACTATAAATGAGCAGTCGTGGCCGTAGATATTACAGTCATTTACGTTTGTGCCAAGAATTGCCGTATTGAACTTTCTGGGAAGCACTCCGAGATACTCCTCTTTTTTTAAAAATAGTGATTGAAGCTCGTCTACGATCGGCTTGCACTCTATAATGTGTTTCTCTCCAAGGGAGTCAAAAGAGCTTGTGATTATGTTTCTAAAGTTGTCTATTCCGGTCTGAAATGTCGTTATGCCTGCATCTTCAAGGCTTCTAAGAACGACTGGCACATCCTCTAACCTTATATATCTAAGTTCAAGCTGCTGTCTTGTCGTTATGTCTATGTAATCATCCCCGTAAAGTTTTGACACCTCGCCGATAGTTTTTGCCTGTGCCGTACTTAGCTGCCCTGCAGGTATGCGCAGGCGAATCATAAACTTGCCGTCATCTTTAAAGTAGAGTCCGAAACATTTCAAGAAAAAACTCTTGTCTTCGTCACTCAGATTTTCAACTCCCGATGCTGAGAGCTCATCCATTTTTTCATAAACGCTAAGGGGAGTTTTTATCTTTTTGATCTCCTCGAATTTGTTTATTTTTTTGCTTCTTGCCTCTTTGGCTTCTAATAATTTTTTCATTTTATATCCTTTTTATAGTTACCGCGCTGTGGTTGTAGTCGGGTTGGAGAGACTCTCTGTCAAGCAGGTCGTTTGTCAGATAGTTGACCTCTCTGTTTGTTATGGGAATAAAGAGCGTTTTAGCCCTTATTGCATCTGTTACAACCGCCTTTGCAGCTATGCTTCCGCGCGCTGAGCAGACCATAATTTCATCATTATTTTTTATCCCGTACTCTTTTGCATCCTCTGTGTTTATTTCGCAGAAATTAAGCTCTTTGTATTTTAAAAGTGTTGATGAGAGCCTTGTTTTTGTCCCGCTGTGCCACTGGTCCCTTGTTCTTCCTGTGAGAAGAATAAATGGAAACTCCAGTGATGTCTTCTCACTAAGGAGCTTGTTTTGAACAAAATGAAGATTTCCTTTTTTGTCGGGTGTGAGAAACTCTTTTATATCTTCGCCCCATACAAAAGGTTTTTCGTTGAGCTCATCATATGAAGCTTTGTAGATGTCCATATAGTCGTTAAGAGTGCTCATCTGCTGGAACTCTTCAAATATCTCTTTTGTGTTCTTAAAATCAAAGGCGCTTCCAAAACCGAGCTTTTGCGCGATAAGCTGAAATATCTGCCAATCCGCCTTACAGTCGATAGACGTTCTGGTCAGTTTCTCCTGTTTTGTCATAGTTCTGTCAAGGTTCGTCTGCACACCCTCTTTTTCACCCCAAGGAGCTGCAGGAAGTCTTATATGTGCATATTTTGAACTCTCACTCTCTTGGTAGGCGTTTATCTCTACGACAAAGGGAATTTTTGATATCGCATCTTCTACTTTATGCCTGTTTGGAAGGTGATAAACCGGGTCTGTATGGCAGATAATCAAAACATCTATCTGCGAACATATCATCTGCGTGGCAGTAAGTCCAGGCACAGAGCTGATATTGTCTGTTTTCCAGAACTTTGAGACTTTTTTGATCGATTTTTCATCAAATCCAAGATGAACGGCGAGCATAGTGGATAGTCCGCCGACTTCTCTGCCTCCCATAGCGTTAGGCTGGCCGGTTAAGCTTAGCGGACCGTTTCCTTTTTTAAATATTTTTCCGCTTAGCAGATGAGTATTGATGAGCGAGAGATTTTTGTCCACGCCTTGGACTGATTGGTTTAGTCCCATCGTCCAAGCGGTTATGATATTTTTACTCTCTTTGTAGAGTGAGAAAAACTCCTCAAAGAGTTCACTGCTTATTCCCGTGCGTTTTAGCATCTTGGTAGTGGCAGCTCTTTTTAGCTTGTTTTTCAATAGCTCAAAGTTATTGATATGGTTTTTTACAAACTCTTTATCGTAAAGCTCCTCGTCTATAAGCCTTTTTGAGAGCAGATTAAAGAAGTCTATATCTCCGCCTGCTTTTATTGGGATATATAGATCTGCAACCTCTGCCGTAAGTGTACGTCTTGGGTCAATGACGACGACTTTTAGACCCTCTTTTTTAGCTTTTTTTATATTGTTATGAAAAACCACATGTGCTTCTGCAGTGTTTGCACCTGCAAGTATAAGAAGGTTGGCGCCAAAGATATCATCCATTCTAAGCGGAACAAAATCCGCGCCTAGCGATTTTTTATACGCAACTACTGCGCTTGCCATACAGGTACGGCTGTTTGTGTCAATATTGTTTGTACCTATAAAACCTTTTGCCAGTTTGTTTGCTATGTAGTAATCTTCTGTTAAAAGCTGTCCCGAGAGGTAGAAGCCCACTCTATCTTTTGGAGTTTCTGAAATCTTATTTGCTATAAGTTCTATGGAATCCTCCCAAGATGTTGTTTGAAACTGCTCAGTAATACTGTCTCTTATAAACGGTCTAAGCAGTCTTGAGGAAGTTTGAATGGTAGAGAGCTCGGAAGCGCCTTTTGAGCATACTTTTCCTTGATTTGTCGGGTACGTGATGTCGCCTATGAGCTTATCTTTGTCATATTCCAGCCCGCAGCCGACACCGCAATAACCACATACCGACTTTATCATAATATCTCCTTTTGCAAATTTATAGAGAAAATTATACAGGCTGCTAATGAAAAATTAAGCTTATAGTTGATTAATAATTAATCAATAAACTGATTATTGTGGATATCAATCGTGATACAATTTCGGCATAATGAAATTTTAAGGAGTCAACATGTCAAACGGAATAATCAAATATGGAGTCGGGCTTTCACTGATAGCTTCGGCACTTTTAGCCTCTCCAGAGAAGAGTGATCTGACAATCGGCTTTATTGCCCTAACCGATTGCGCACCTATTGTAATAGCGTATGAGAAGGGTTTTTTCAAAAAACATGGATTAAATGTACATGTAGTAAAGGAGGGCGGAGGATGGCCAGGGATTCAACAGAAGGTTATAAGCGGGGAGTATGATTTTTCCCATGCCCTAGCCGGTATGCCTATTGCGGCAACGCTTGGTATTAACGGAGATGCAAATCTGCAAGCGCTTCTTAGTCTTGACTTTAACGGTAACGGTATTACTTTTGGAAATAAGATCATAGAGGAGATGAAAAAGCACGGAATGGATGAGAAAAGCCGTCCTCTTGGTTCAGAATCACTTAAAAGATATATAGATGCAAAGCATCAACAAGAGGGTTCTAGCTATAAACCGCTTAACTTTGGTATGGTTCATCCAGTCTCCACGCATAACTATGAACTTCGCTACTGGATGGCGAGCAGCGGGATAAAGCCTGATGAGGATGCGACAATCAAACCGTTTCCTCCGCCAACAATGCCATCAAACCTTATAGCCGGAAATATTGACGGATATTGTGTCGGCGAGCCTTGGAATGAGCGTGTCGTAATGGAGAACAAAGGTTCAACGCTCGTTACAAACTATGACATTTGGAACAACAACCCAGAAAAGGTACTTCAGGCAAGAGCCGACTTTATAGAGAAAAATCCAGAGACTACAAAAGCCGTTATGAAGGCGGTTTTGGAAGCTCAGATCTGGCTTGACTCTTCATGGGAGAATAGAAAGGAAGCTGCAAAGATTTTAAGCAAGCCAAATTATGTAAAAGCACCTCTTAAGGTTTTGGAAAAATCGATGACAGGAACATTTCAGTACTTAAAAGGGCAGGAGTCCGAGCCGAATCCGCAGTTTAATGTTTTTGCAAACTACTACGCCGCTTACCCGTTTTACAGCCACGGTATGTGGTTTATAACTCAGATGTACAGATGGGGACAGCTTGAGAGTGCAGTAAATATGAAAGAGGTAATAGAAAAAGTCTACAGACCAGATCTCTTTGAAGAGGTGGCAAAAGAGGTCGGCTATATGCTTCCTCCAAGTGCATGGAAAAAGGACGGAGTAGATGAGTTCAATATGTTTATGGATAAAAGGGTCTGGGATCCAAACAAAGCGGTTGAGTACATCTACAGCTTTGAAGTCACGGCTCCTAAGGTCAGCAAAGAGGAGCTTTTAAAGGTAAACGGCTGGCAGGTAGAGACAAAACAGCCCGAATATGTTTGCCCTTACGGACCTGCAGGGTGTGCTGACGTAAAGTATGTCGGCAAAAAATAGGCATTAAAAATTTAGAGACGGTCAATTTATTACAGAAGGGATAAAAATGAGCAGAGAGCTTCAAAAAAAGATAATACTTCCTATCTTGATGCTACTGGTGATAATCCAGATATGGGCAAGCATAGCTGATAAAGTTGAAGGGTTTCCGACTCCATACAATACATATATTGCGGCGTTTGGCGGAATAAATAGCTTCGATGAGGAGATAGAGGGGGTTTTGAGTGACCCTTTTTATGTAAACAACCAAGACGATAAGGGAATTTTTTGGCAGGTCCTTGCCTCTCTTGAGAGGGTGTTTTACGGCTTTGCACTGGCAATAGCTATCGGTGTTCCGCTTGGACTTTTTATTGGTATGAGCCCAAGCGCACAGTACGCTTTTGACCCGTTTATACAGATATTCAAGCCGGTCTCGCCGCTGGCTTGGCTTCCTCTGCTGCTGTTTATATTTCAAGATAT
Organism: Sulfurimonas sp.; assembly: GCA_041561855.1. Lineage (GTDB taxonomy): Bacteria > Campylobacterota > Campylobacteria > Campylobacterales > Sulfurimonadaceae > Sulfurimonas. Next base: position 8,734 of record JBFEYZ010000023.1, read on the forward strand.
TAATCTGACCGCGATCTCGACAATCTTTATAACGTCGATCTGGCCTATTATCATAAATACGACACTTGGCGTAAAAAGCGTAAATCAGGACTATCTAAACGTTGCAAAGGTTTTGAACTTCTCACCTTTTGAGAAGATATTTAAAATCATTCTGCCTGTTGCAGTTCCTTTTATATTTACCGGAATGAGGCTCTCTTTGGGGATTGCATGGCTTGTAATCGTTGCTGCAGAGATGCTCACGGGCGGGATAGGTATAGGTTTTTGGATCTGGGATGAGTATAACAATCTAAACTACTACAGCATTATCATAGGCATTATTGTCGTAGGCCTTATAGGATTTTTACTAGATTTGGGCATGGGTAAAATAGCAGATTTCTTTGATTATAGAAAAAAAGGCAGGGCATAATGAGCAGAAAATTTTTAAGTTTGCAAAATATTGAAAAAAGATTTGAGATCCCGTCAAAAGATGACTACGTAGCGGTTACAGACGTAAATCTAGACATAAGAGAGAATGAGATAGTCTCCATCATAGGGCACAGCGGATGCGGGAAAAGTACGTTGTTAAATATGATCTCAGGGCTCGATATGCAAAGCAGCGGAGTTATCTTGCTTGAGAACAAGCATATAGAGGGACCCGGGCCCGAGCGCGCCGTAGTTTTTCAAAATCACTCGCTTCTGCCTTGGCTGAGCGTATATGACAACATTGCTCTTGCTATTAAAAAGGTAATGCCCAATTTGAGTAAAAACGAGATAAAAGCAAGGGTTGAGAGGTTTATACAGATGGTAAACCTTGACGGAGCAAAAGATAAAAAACCCGATGAGATAAGCGGCGGTATGAAACAGCGTGTCGGAATTGCCAGGGCACTCTCTATAGAACCAAAAGTGCTGCTTATGGATGAGCCTTTTGGAGCACTTGACAGCTTGACTCGGGCAAACCTCCAAGAGCATCTGATGCGGATACAGGAGAGTGTTAAAAATACCGTAATAATAATAACCCACGATATAGACGAAGCGGTGCTTTTAAGCGACAGGGTTATTATGATGACAAACGGTCCCAGTGCCACCGTCGGAGAGATTTTAGAGGTTAATTTGGAGCGTCCAAGAGATAGAGTTTCTCTTCAGAGCGATCCTGAATATATAAGATGCCGCGAAGCCATACTGGAATTTTTATACAAAAAGTTTGCAAAAGAGGATGAGTAGGGCAGGATAGTATGTGCTATTTTGTATCTATTTTTTGGAATCTAGAAACTCTAAAATAGCATTCATCCGTTGATAATGAACCTCCAGATTTCTGTCGGCAAACGGATGTTCATACTCCTCTCCGTTTAATGTTTTAGCACCTCTCTCTTGGGCCATATCCCTTAAAGGTGAGGTCAGGCTCTTTGGAAGGATTGAGTCTTTTTGCGCTGTGATGATGAAAAGCTTACTTGCGTCAGATGGAAGGTTTTCTATAGGGTCTATTGATTTTGGACATCCAAACGGGGAGAGAAAACTCGGAGCAGAATCAATAACAGCCGCATCATACTCCAAGCCTGAACCAATTACATTTAGCATAACGGCACCGCCAAGCGAGATTCCGTAGAGCAGTTTTCTTCTGTATGTTTTATTTAGCGTTAGAGTTATCTCTTTATAGTCCTCTATTATCGCTTTTATACGTCTGTTTCCATCTGAGTTCGCATAGCCTCTGTAGTCGTAAACATACACATCGTAGCCTCTTTGTGAAAAACTTTTTAGCATTACTATCATCTGATCGGAGAGCATTGTATTTCCCATTGCAACTAAAACATACCCTTTTGGAGAGGTTTTTGCGTAGCCGTTGTTTGAGAGGTATCTGTAGCCTCTAAGTATCTTGCCGTCAGAGGTTCTGTATTGGCTCGGCTCTATGAAGGGGATATTGGCCACAATGGAGTTGTCAGGTTTTGGAGTCATTGAGCTCCACATCCAAAATACAAATGGTTCAAAAAAGGTACCGCATAAAGCTTCCTCCCTATCATCTGCATATATATTTGTAGAAAAAAGAGACAATAGAAGCAGTCTTAAAATTGCTTTTCTCATACTATGTACCCATCACCGAAATTATATGATCTGCCGTCATCAATATTTTCTCTTTGTAGCGTTTGTCATCGGTTATGCTATCAAAACTGCTGCTTATCATTGAGTATATATAAAAGTCCGGGTTTTTCGCGTATAGATTTTTTAACATGTAGATAATTGTTTTTGGCGAGATGTGGTGGCTGAGATTTAAACTGCTTTGCTCAGCTAAAGAGCATGCCAGAGCATAGGGGCTTTTTTCATCATGACAAGCGTCTATAAAGATTATCTCATCAGCTTCTTGAAGCTCCAGAACAATCTCCGGTGTCAGTTGATGTGCAGAGATGAGTTTAGTATCTTTTAGCGGAGAGTTCTGCAGCTCTTTTATAACATCAAGCCCGAAAGCATCTTCCCCTCTGATAGAGCTACCATACCCTATGACGACTCTCATCAGTTTCTCTCAATCACTTGGATTACTTTTTTGTTGTGGTCCCGCACCTCTATTTTTGAGGAAACTATGCCAAGTGCGTGTGTGGAGCAGCTAAGACACGGGTCAAAACATCTGATCACCGCTTCTACTCTGTTAAGTGCTCCGTCTGTGATGTTTTTGCTATCTACAAATGCTTGCGCCGTCTGTTTTACTCCTGCGTTCATGGCAAGGTTGTTGTTTCCGGTTGCTATGATGAGGTTTACGGCGGTTATGATGCCATCTTTTGTTACTTGGTAGTCGTGAAAGAGTGTTCCTCTCGGTGCCTCGGAGCACCCGACTCCTCCTAGGTTGCTTATTTTTGCCGTGGCTTTTATGTTTTCGCTCATCGTCTCACCCTCATTTAACAGCTCTTCTATTTTCTCAATGGCATAAATAATCTCTATAAGCCTTGCGTAGTGGTAGTAGAATGAGTTTAAAACAGGCTTGCCGCCGCCGAGCGCTTTGAATTTTTTGAGCTCCTCGTCCGCCAAAGGGGTGCCGCAAGTTTTGGCGATATTCAGCCTTGAGAGCGCTCCCACTCTGTACATTCCATTCGGATAGCCAAGCGGCTTGTAGTAGGGAGATTTTAGGTAGCTATTACTCTCTGCCGCCTCGCCTATAAACTCTCTGTAATCCTGCGGGTCAATTTTATCTTTGAGGATATTTCCCTCGCTGTCCATAAAGCAGAGAGTCCCGTCGTAGTGCTCAAGCGTTCTTTCTTCGTTTGAGAGCGCCATAAAGAGAGATGGAAATGTTGCAAAGGAGTCTATCTCTTTTTGAAACTTATGAAGATTTATTTTAAAAAACTCTGTCGCACCCTGTGCTATTTTCATCATATCCGGAATTTGTGCCAATATTTTTTCTTTTTGGTTCAGCTCAATTTTATGCGCAACTCCGCCCGGCACTATGCCTGTCGGGTGGATTCTCTTGCCTCCAAGCTCCTCTATGATTTTTTGCCCGAAAGCTCTTAGGTTTATGCCGTCTTTTGCCATTTGAGGGTGTGTCTGCATCATTTTAAAGATATTTCTGTCCTCTTTTGGCGCGTCAAAACCGTAGATAAAATCTGGACTTGAGAGGTGAAAAAAGTTCAGCGCGTGGGATTGGACTATCTGAGCCAGGTTTACGATCTTTCGTATGTTTATACCGGCTTGCGGCGGAGTTATGGAGAGAATCTCATCTATGGCTTTTGTGGAGGCTATAACATGGCTGACCGGGCAGATACCGCAAGTTCTGGCAGTTATTGCAGGCATCTCCGTGTAGAATCTTCCCTCGCAAAACTTTTCAAAACCGCGGTATTGTGTCACATGTATTTTCGCATCTTCTACTTTGCCGTTTTCATCAAGGTCGATTGTGATTTTTGCATGCCCCTCTATTCTTGTAACGGGGTCTATTATGATTTTTTTCTTCTCCATCGCTACTTTCCAAATCTTGTAAGGGAGTGTATATTTATCTCTCTGCCCTCGATGAGTGCTTTTAGCATCTCATATATTGCATCCGAGGGAGTAGGGCAGCCGGGCAGAAAATAGTCTATTTTCACCGCCTCATGCAGAGGCAAAACCTTCTCTAAAAGTTTGGGAACCATTTTAGACGGGTACTCTTTGCTCTCGTTAATATCTGCCAACTCAAGATAGCCCCTTTGCAATACCGAATCGCCGCCGAATAGATTTTTCATAGCCGAAATATTTCCGGTTATCGCGCAATCTCCAAGAGCGAGGAGGAGTTTTGAGTTCTCTCTTATCTTCTTTATCATCGCTATATCGTGGTCTGTGCTGAGCGCGCCTTCAACAATGGTTAAATCAACATCTTGCGGAAACTCTTTTGCATCGACATAAGGGCTGTAAACCAGATCAATATATGGTGCGAGTTCTATAAGCTTCTCGTCCATGTCCAAAATAGACATGTGGCATCCGGAACAGCCGTCAAGCCAAAGGGTGGCAAGGCGAATCTTCTTCATTTTTGACCCCTGTTTTTGATAAGTTCCGTAATTATCCCTCTTTTTTTGATAACCTCTTCTTCGCTTATATCTTTCTCCCAAAGCGCACCAGTCGGGCAGACATAGACGCATTTGCCGCAGCTTGTGCAGCTTGTAGAATCAGCCCAAGGCTCGTCCATATCATGCACTATCCTCATATTTAATCCTCTGCCTGCCAAATCAAGCGCGTGCGCACCCTCAATCTCATCACAGACACGGATACACCTTGTACAGAGTATACATCTGTTTGGGTCGTTTACAAAGTTTTTATGTGAAGCGTCTATCTCAAATCTTTGGTTTAGATACGGCACCTCAGAGTGTTCTAGCTCAAGCTCTACCGATTTGTTTTGGAGCTCGCAGTCTCCGTTTGAAACGCAAGTGCTGCATGTGTGGGAACGCTCGCTAAACATCATGGAGAGTATCATCTTTCTTGCTGCTTCTATCTGGGGTGAATTTGTAGTCACCTCCATCCCCTCTTTTATCTTGGCGGTACATGCGGGAGTAGGCTCATGGCTGCCTTTTATCTCCACTATGCACATTCTGCACGAGCCGACACAGCTTAGTCCTTCCATGTAACACATGGTAGGTATCTCGATGTTATTGTCGCGTGCAACCTCTAAAATGGTCTGATTGGACTGTCCTGTTACGCAGATGTCGTTTATTTTAAAGCTTTTGACTCTTACTTTTTCTCTAATCATTGGTATCAATCCCTGCAAGGTATTCATCTTCAAAGTATCTTATTGTGCTTAAAACAGGATTTGGCGCAGTCTGTCCAAGCCCGCAAAGACTCGTGCTTTTCACCATGTTGCACATCTCTTTTAAAAGTTCAAAGTCGCTTCTAGTCGCCTCTTTTTTTATAAACTTATCCAAAAGTACGGTAAGTTCCGTTGTTCCTACGCGGCAAGGCGTGCACTTTCCGCATGATTCGCTTCTGCAAAAGTTCATAAAGAAGCGTGCGATCTCAACCATATTTGAGCCCTCATCTATTACTATCAGCCCGCCGCTTCCCATGATGGAGCCTGCACTCTTAAGCGACTCATAATCCACCTGCAGGTCTAAAAGATGCTCTGGAATACATCCTCCGCTGGGACCACCTGATTGTATGGCTTTAAATCTTCTACCATCTTCAACACCGCCGCCGATATCAAAGATAAGCTCTCTTAAAGTCGTTCCCATCTCAACTTCTACAAGTCCCGTATTTTTTATATGCCCAGTGAGTGCAAAAACTTTTGTTCCGCTTGAGTTCTCTGTTCCAATGGCTCTAAACCATGCACCGCCGTTTTTTATGATCGGTGCGATGTTTGCAAGTGTCTCGACATTGTTTAAAACGGTAGGTTTGCCCCAGAGACCGTGATCGCTCAGATGAGGCGGTTTCTGCCGCGGATTTCCGCGTCCACCTTCTATGGAAGCTATAAGTGCAGTAGCTTCTCCGCAAACAAATGCGCCTGCGCCCAGTCTTATCTCTATGCTGAAATTAAAACCGCTGTGAGCAATGTTTTCTCCCAAAATTCCAAGCTTTGTCGCCTGCTTTATGGCTCTGTTTAGTCTCTCGACAGCAATAGGGTACTCGGCTCTGACATAGATATAACCTCTGTTTGCACCGCAGGCATAGCCTGCAATCGCCATTCCTTCAAGCACTCTGTGAGGATCACTCTCCATAAC
>JBFEYZ010000024.1:0-14327 GCA_041561855.1 Sulfurimonas sp.
ATAGAGACATCACGCGGCAAAATTGTTCTTTTTATGGATAAGTATCCGCTTTTGGCAAAGTTTGGCATTCTTAAAAAAAGCGATAAAAAAGACAGCACTTTTCGCATAATGGGCATAGGCGTATTTGCCGCAGCTTCTGCTTTAGTCCTTGCTATCGGGATACTCGTAATTGACCCTGTCATAAAATTTGCTCTGGAGAAAGGGTTGTCAACTGCTACCGGCAAAGAAGTTCTAATCAAAGACGTAGAGACAAGTTTTGGCGATGCCTCTTTGCGAATCACCAATCTTGAGGTACAAGATGATAACGGCAAAACAAATAGCGTAAGTATTCAAAACATCTTGGCCGATCTCGATTTCAATGCACTTCTTTTAAGAAAAAAACATATGGAACTTGTTCAAATAACAGGTATAGGCTTTGACACACCAAGCTCAAATCCAAAACCATCATCCGTTAAAGAGAAGATAACCCCAACAACTTCAGACTCATCTACATTTACTATGCCGGAAATAAAACTTCCTACTCCCAAAGAGCTTCTGGCAAATGCAGATCTGAAATCTCTAAAAGTCTACAACCAAGCTCAAAAAGAGATAGATGAGATAAAGGCAAAATGGGAAAAACTATATAAAGAGCAGCTTAGCTCTGATGTGATCAAAGAGTATAAAGAAGATCTTGAAGCTATTAAGTCGGCTTCAAAATCAAAAGACCCTGCACAGCTTTTAAAACTAAAAGATGACATTACGGCATTTAAGAAGAAAATAGATGCACATAAAGCAAAACTCGCATCTATGAAAAAAGATTTTGCAAATGACAAAGCACGTATATCAGAACTTATGAGTGAGATAAAAAGTGCTCCAAAGAGTGACTACAACAGTCTAAAAAGTGCTTATTCACTCGATAGCAGCGGTGCTATCAATGTCGTAGGTGCAATCTTCGGCGAGAAGATAAAAGAGTATATAGCACTTGCTAAAAAATATTATACTCTAGCCGAACCTTATATGAAAAGCCAAACAAAAATAGAGCCGCCAAAGCCTCCGCGAGGAGAAGGAAGATGGATAAAATTCAAAGAAGAGCTTCCATCCCCGGACATATTCGTAGCAAAAGTAGACCTGAGCGGAAAATTTAAAGCTCAAGATTTTGCAGGTGTTATAAACGACATAGCAGACAACCAAAAACTTCTGGGTAAAGCGACTACTTTTAAAATAACGAGTGACGGGGATGTCGTAGAGAAGTTTATACTTGAGGGTAAAGATGACAGGCTTGGAGAAGCAGCACACGAATCTGCCGTCTTTAGCGCAAAAAAGATACCTTTGGACAATCTTGCTCTCTCTTCACTTTCTCTTAAAAAAAGCGATATTGCACTTAAGGGAAGCGCTGATATCTACGGATTGTCAAAATTAGAACTAAAGAGTAATTTAGATTTTAAAAATGCCGCTATATCCATCGACGGGCTTGATGAAAAGTATGCAGACATTGTAAACTCTACTCTCTCAGAAGTTAAGGGTTTTTATGTAAAAACCGATGCAACAGGCTCTCTTGAATCCCCTGTAGTAGATGTAAAGACGGATCTTGACAAAAAAATATCCTCAGCACTCAGCAATGTTTTTGCAAAAGAGGCCAAAAAGTATGAAGCCCAGCTGCAGACGATGCTAAACGAGAAGATGCAAAATCAACTAAAAGATGTAACCGCTTCTGCTTCAGGGTTGCCTGATATCAACTCTTTGGTCGGCTCACAAAACGGAGCTCTTGATAAATTATTGTCCGAATCAACTTCTATTAGCGCAAAACCGGGAACCGATTCGATCAAAAACCTGCTGCCGTTTTAAAAAATCACAGATGCAAGTCATACATCTTGCATCTATTCTCTATAAAGTTAATTGACAAGCGTTATATATTTTAATATACTACGGTTTAAGACTTAAAGTAGGGATAATTATGCAAAACAGCATTAACGGTCGTTTATGGATAAACAAATCTGAGCATAACTTTCTCGGACAAGGCCGTATGGAACTTTTGATGCATATAGAGCAAGAAGGATCTATTACAAAAGCGGCGAAATCCATGAAGATGAGCTATAAAGCCGCATGGGATGCCGTAGACGCCATGAACAACCTCTCGGAGTTCCCGCTTGTTGCAAGTGCAAAAGGCGGTAAAGGCGGAGGCGGAACACATCTTACAGAGTATGCAAAAGAGCTTATAAACACCTACAAGATTCTTCAGGAAGAGCATCAACAATTTTTAGAAAATCTATCAAAACGCGTTAGTGAAAAAAACGGTCATATTCATCTTTTAAAGAGCATGGATATTCGTATAAGTGCCAGAAATCAGCTAAAAGCAAAGGTTCTAGATATTAAAAAAGGCATTGTTGAGAGCAGAATCGCTCTTGAGCTTAACAACAAAGATAACATAACGGCAGTTATTACAAATGATTCACTGGACACTCTTGATATTGAAATAGGCGTTGAGCTGTATGCACTCTTTAAAGCAAATGCCCTGATCTTAAACGATGACTCTTTAACGGATAAGAGTAATATGAATAGTTTTAAAGGAAAGATCGTCAGGATCGAGCATGATAATTTAAGTGCGGAAGTCATTATTGAGCTAAACGGCGGGAACACTGTATGCTCTACATTTCCTATAGATATTCTAAAGAAATTAGATCTTAAAAACGGGAAGCAGGTTGTCGCTTTTTGCGAATCGAAAAGTATTATTTTAGGCAGATGGTAAAAGATATTTTTTTTAAAACACTCTTAGATATAAATCAAAAGCAAGGAGATGTGATTGAGTATTAAAGAAAAGTAGTCTTGCAGCGGCAACTGCAAGACAAGCGCTTACGAAGAAGCAAAATAATTATAACAAAAAAATATATAAAAGGAAGATAATGAAAAGGAACATTAAACTAAATAATATCTTAGCTATATTGCTGCTTACCTCATCTATGGCTGGTGCGGATGAAGAGAACTCAAAACATATACTTAAAGCAAATTATCAACTTATTTATGACTCTCCCAACTACGTCCAGACAATCTCTGATATGTTTACTAAAGGTATGTTTTACGGACGACTCCGCTCAAATACGTTTTTATATAACTGGGAAGACGAAACAGCTTCTCAAAACTCCCATATTATAAGCGGTATCGGCGGTTCTCTTGTCTACAAGAGTGCAACATTCTCAGATACGGATCTGACTGCAGGGCTCTACTATTCAAAAGCTTTTTTTGATGAAGACAGCGACAGCGTAGACTCTTTAAAGTCAGGTAAAGATATTCTAAGCCGTTATGACTATATAAACGGCAGAGGCAGATCAATGGCAGTGCTGGGTCAGGCGTATCTCAGTTATAAGGGTCTGCCAAAGACAGATATACGTATAGGCCGTCAGCTCGTAGAAACCTTTTATACAAAATCAAACGATACGAAGATGATCCCAAATACATTTGACGGAGTAGTTATAAAGAACAGAACAGTTCCAAACACGGCTGTAAAGATCGCCTATCTGACAAAACAGAAGCTAAGAGACCATACATCATCTCACTCTGTTTTGATGTATGATGATTCGGACACCGCTAACAACTCTACATGGAACGGAAATGACGACTCGGCTATGCACAAAGGATTATCTTACACAAACCTCATAGCAGCCGGTGAAGATACAAATACTCCGCTTATTACCGGCGATATAAACAACAAATATAGAGAAAATCTTAAACTGGATGCCTCGTTTTATGTAGTACCTGACCTGCTCTCTCAAGCGATGGCGGAAGCGAACTACAGAGCTAAAATCGGGAACTTTATTATTACACCCGGCATAAGATATATAAAACAGTTTGACAACGGCGCAGGAAAAATAGGCGGAGCGAGCTATAGCGGAAATCTTGCTGGAATAAGCGGAGCAAGCGGCGGATATAAAGATGCAAGCTCGCTTGATTCACAGATGATTGCAGCAAGACTGGTAGGAATATACAAAAACTACAAGTTAAATCTAGGATACAGCAATGTTCTTGATGAAGCGGATCTTGTAACACCGTGGAGAGGTTTTCCGACAGCAGGATACACCCGCTCTATGGCAAGATATAACTGGATAGCAAATACAAAAAGCTACCGTGCGGAACTGACAATTAACAGCAATCAAGCAGGAGCATATGAAGATATAGTAACTCAGCTCTCCGTTCTTCATACGGATGCCGATGAAGCAAAAGGACAGTTTGATGAGAATTACTACTATATAGGCTTTGTTCAAAATATTCCATCTATGACAGATATACAGTGGCGCTTAAGATTAGGATATACGGATACAAAAGAGCTCTATGCGGACTCTCTTGATTCACGTTTTGAGATCAACTATCTTTTCTAGGAAATTAAAAATATGAAAAAAATATTATTATCTGGGCTCATGGTCTTAGCCATGGGTGCAAATTCTTTTGCAGAAAAGATCACACTGTTCGCGGCATCTGATTTAAGATATGCGCTTACTGAAGTTAAGGATGAGTTTTTAAAACAAAATCCTAAAAATGAAGTCGAGATGATCTTTGGGAGTTCAGGCAAAGGGATGCACCAGATAGAAAACGGGGCGCCTTACGACATCTACTTCAGTGCAAATATGGCTTTTGTTGAAAAACTGTATGACCAAGGAGATATTACTACAAAACCAAAACTTTACGCGATTGGAAGAGTCGTAATCTGGAGTAAACATAAAGAGTTCGATCCTCAAGCAGGATTTGACAACTTTACACAGGAATGGGTGCAAAAAATCGCTATAGCAAATCCTTCTCATGCCCCATATGGGGAAAAAGCAAAGCAGTCTATGGAATCTATGAAAATATTTAAAACAATAGAGCCGAAACTGGTTCTTGGAGAAAACATATCTCAAACAGCAGGATTTATAGCAAGCCATAGTGCTGATATCGGTATCATTGCTCTCTCGCTGGCACTTGCTCCGACCATAGCAGAAACAGAGCATAATAGATACTATCTCATAGACTCAAATCTTCATGAGCCGCTAAGACAAGGGTACGGCATTACAAAAGTCGGCTCATTAAAAACTTTGAGCCAAAAATTTTATGATTTCATGAATACAAAAACAACCGATGAAATCATGAAGAAATATGGTTTCGTAATAAATTAATAGGCATAAATATGGATGAATCATTTTTCCAAACTATGAAACTGACTTTTGAGCTTGCAGGGATTACTACGCTCATACTTTTATGTATAGGTATTCCGCTTGGGTATTATCTTTCGCAAACAAAGTCAAAATTCAAACCCGCACTTGAAGCAGTGGTCTCTATGCCGTTAGTGCTGCCTCCATCCGTGCTTGGATTTTATCTGCTTTTGGCATTTAGTCCAAAAAACAGCTTTGGTGCTTGGCTGGATGAGAGCTTTGATCTTAGACTTGTATTTAGTTTTGAGGGACTTGTAGTGGCTTCTATCATCTTCAGCCTTCCTTTTATGGTGCATCCTATTCAAAGCGGTTTTTCGTCACTCAGTAAATCGCTTCAAGAAGCGTCCTACATCTTGGGCAAAAGCAGACTGCAAACCATCTTCTATGTTCTTCTGCCAAATATGAAACCGTCTCTTCTTACGGGGATAGTCATCACTTTTGCACACACTATAGGAGAGTTTGGAGTAGTCTTGATGATAGGCGGCAACATTACAGGAGAGACAAAAGTAGCCAGTATAGCTATATACGATGAAGTGGAAGCTCTAAACTATGGACTTGCAAATCAGTATGCATTTACGCTATTTGTCATCTCTTTTGCGATCTTGCTTTTTGTCTATGCTATCAATAAATCCATGGTAAAAAGTGAGTTTAGATGATACGTATAAACATAACAAAAACGCTCAATACCGCAGACGGAACCATAGACCTAAAGATAGACAAAGAGATAAATGACGGTGATTTTCTCACACTTTTCGGCAAAAGCGGAAGCGGCAAAACTACGCTTTTAAGAATAATAGCAGGGCTTGAAACGCCTAAAAGCGGAACAATAACGGTAGACGGGGTTGTCTGGTATGACAGCTCAAAAAATATAAACCTCTCACCGCAAAAGAGAAATGTAGGATTTGTATTTCAAGACTATGCCCTATTCCCAAACATGACAGTTCGGCAGAATCTTGAGTTTGCTCTCAAAGATAAAAAAGAGAGTCAAAAAATAGATGAGATTCTGCGGATAATGGAGATAGAGAACCTCTCATCTATGAAACCGGAGCACTTAAGCGGCGGGCAGAAACAACGTGCAGCCGTAGCAAGAACATTGATGACGAATCCAAAAATGCTTCTGCTTGACGAGCCGCTCTCGGCGCTAGACAGTGCCATGAGACTTAAACTTCAAGATGAACTGCATACTATTCATAAAAAATTCGGCATCACCTCTATTTTGGTAACCCATGATATAAGCGAAGTTTTTCGTCTCTCAAACCGGGTATTTAAAATTGCTTCAGGAAATATAACGGATGACGGAAGTCCGAGCCAGGTATTTGTAAATCAAAACCTAAGCGGTAAATTTAAAATAGTAGGTGAGGTGCTAAGCATCAAAAAAAGCGATATTTTATATATCGTAGAGGTACTTGCGCACAATGAGATAGTCAAAGTCACAGCAGTAAAAAGTGATATACAAAATCTAAATATAGGCGATAAAATACTGCTATCAAGCAAAGCATTTAACCCTATTTTGACAAAGATTTAAAGGAGACAACAGATGAATATCCTAAAAGGGACCATAGTGTCGATCAAACAGAGTGATAGCCTGATGCTTGTTTTCATGGACGTCCAAGGGCAGCTTTTTAACTCGCTGCTGCTTGAAAACGGGGATGAAAATAGACTGGAGGTCGGGATGGATGTGCATCTTATATTTAAAGAGACAGAAGTTACTCTTGCAACGACAGACTCAATGGTGAGTGAGAAGAATTCATTTGTCTCAAAAATAACACATATAGACAACGGCAAGCTCCTTGCAAATATAACACTTGATTTCTCGGGCAATAATATAAATGCCGTAATTACCAAAGGCGCACTTCACGGGCTAAAATGCAAAATTGACAATGAGTTTAGGTGGATTGTAAAAGCAAGTGAAGTAACGCTTCAGATACTATAACGAAGCAAAATAGTATTCAATCTGGAGTTACTTCTAAAAAAATTTTAATTCTTGATACTATATTTTGTTATAAATAGTTTAAGGGTAATTTATATAGAATTAACTCATCTTAATATAAAAAATCAAGTGAATGAAGTGAAACGCAAAAAAATAGTACAAACAACTCTTAAACCAAGTTATATCGATCTTCCAAGCACTGTACCCTATTCATATGTGCCTATAGACCACCGGCTTATACATGTCGGGGACAAGATAGGGTTTAATATATTTATCAATGACTATTTAACGCATATGTCACTTTTCCTTCAAAGCGACACAATTATTGATGAGGATACAAAAAGAAGCCTCAACGAGGTTGAGAAACTCTATATTGAAAGAAGTGAAAAAGATGAATATGAATCTTTTATGGAAAAAAAGCTTCAATATACCGTTGAGAACAGTTCTCTTTCACTGGAAGAGAAGATAGATATTATATACTCCTCAACTTCAGAACTTACGAACTCACTTTATCAAAATCCTAATGCTTTAGAAAACGTTCAGCGCTCAAAAAACATCGTTGAACCTATTTTACAAAGCATTATATATGATGAAAATGCTATAAAATCATTTATTAAAATAATCGAATACGACTACTATACGCATACACACTCGCTTAATGTCAGCATCTACTCGCTATGTCTAGGAACAGAACTAGGTCTTGAGAAAACAGAGCTTAATGCACTTGGTCGCTCTGCACTGCTTCATGATCTTGGAAAAAGCAGCATAGATCTGAACATCCTCAACAAGATAGGAAGGTTAAGTCAGTTTGAGTTTGAAGAGATGAAAAAACACCCTTCGTATGGCTATGAAATCGCTATTAATCTCGGCATAAAAGACAGAAACATATTAGACGGGATCAGACATCATCACGAAAAACTTGACGGAATGGGTTATCCTGACGGGTTAAAAGGAGATGAGATAACTATTTTCCCTCGTATTATCGGTATATGCGATATATTTGACGCTTTAACCACGCAGCGTGCCTACAAAAAGGCTCTGCGCTCTTACGATGCTATCTTTTTAATGAAAACGCATATGCACAGTCATCTCGATATGAAGATCGTCGATACATTCATTAGGATGCTTCACGATTAAACAAGAGTTAAAACTATAAAGATACCTTTAAAACTTCTAAATGGGTTTATTTTAATTTTCTTTTTGCACCTGTTTTTATATGTGTCGTATAAAGCGTAAGCCCAGTAAATGCAAGACCTCCTACAAGATTTCCCAGTACTACTGGAAGTTCATTCCATAAAAGATAATCAGCTACCGTAAAATCTCCGCCCATGATCATAGAAAACGGAAATAAAAACATATTAACTATGGAGTGTTCAAAGCCCATATAGAAAAAGAGCATAATCGGCATCCACATAGCTATAGCTTTTCCGCTAACAGTTGTTGAGATCATCGCTCCCACAACACCCATTGAGACCATCCAGTTGCAGAGCATCCCGCGCATAAATACGGTCATCCATCCCCAGACACCGTGCTCCTGATAGCCAAGCGTTCTTGCCTCACCGATCGAGCCTATTTTTTTGCCTACTTCACCGGGATCTATCTGATAGCCATATGTAAGTACAAACGATATCATAAACGCAACCACAAGAGCACCCGCAAAGTTGCCGACAAATACCAGACTCCAGTTTCTAAGAACTTGATTAAATGTAACACCCGGACGCTTGTCAATAAGAGCAAGAGGGACTAATACAAAAACGCCCGTAAGCAGGTCAAAGCCCATGAGATAAAGCATAATAAAGCCGACAGGGAACAGTACCGCGCCTAAAAGCGGCGAACCTGTCTGCATACCTACGGTAATGGCAAAAGCAGCCGCAAGAGCTAAAATAGCCCCTGCCATAAAAGCTCTAATAATCGTATCTTTCGTTGACATATAGACCTTTGATTCACCTGCATCTACCATTTTGGTGACAAACTCGGCAGGAACTAAATAAGACATAGGCATTCTCCTTGGTTATAAAAATATTTAACTGTTATAATTAAGTATAAAACAGATTATAGACAACTTTTATTAAGATAATGCAGATATATATAATCTGCTATAAAGAAGCTTTTACTATAATTACATTAACAAATACATAAAAGAGGCTCAATGGACTGGCTAAACTTTTTTGAACCTAAGATCGAACGCAAACACTCTTTTGGAAGAGGCATAAATGCGAATCTCTCAAAAGAGGAGGAGGATCTGTTCAACAGATCCAACGAAGCGTTTGAGGCAAAAGATATCCTCGGGGCTTATGAGTTTTTTTTCAGATCCCTTGAAAACTTTTCAGACTCAAAATCGAACCAGAACATCATAACATCCAAAGAAGATAATAAGCTCCGTTTTGAAATATTTCAAGGAACTGCAAGAATTACAGGAGTGATAACAAAAGAGAATCTCTATGCAGAAGCGATACTTACAAAAAAAACAGCTGCAAACGTTGCCCTTAAACGGCTTATTCTAGAGAGAAACTACCAACTGACATACGCCTACTACTTTAGCGATGATGAGTATATAAAACTTAAACTTTTTCTTGACAACATAACCATGACACCTCAAAAAATCTTTTTTCCGCTTCGCGAAATAGCTCTAAATGCTGATTTTGACAAAGAGTATACTAAAAGTGAATTTCCGGATGTACCTCTTGAGGATATAGAACACTTAAAAAGTATGGATGAAGAAGAGCTAAAACTAAAATATGACTTTATGCACATATGGATAGACGGAGTAAACACAAAAATAGCTACACTTCCGTCAAATGACAATGCGGCTATGCAGTCATTCATACTTCTGTATCTTATCTTTAAAATTGACTATCTCATTGTGCCTAAATATAGCATTTTTCAAAAATCGAGTAAAAAAATTCAGGAATATTTTAGCGATGAAAACCTGACCGTAGAGTCAAAAAACGAGGAGATCAGAGAGTATATAAACGAACTTAAAGATATGAGTTTTGAAGAGTTTAAAACAAACTTCTATGATGCCAAATATACTTTTAACCCAAGTGACAGATCAACTCATGAAGAGATAGAGATATTTATAACCGAATCGCTTGCAAAGATCAGATGGTATAAAAACAACAGATACAATCAGGTTATACCTACTATGTACAAATATATCGGGCTTTATCTGCTATACAACTACGGACTTCACCCGGTTACAAAAGCGCTTCTTCACACATTGGTAGAAATTCAAAATCCTGATTTTTTTAAAGCTCTTGGCTACAATACTCTTTACGATGAACAAAACGACACATTTTCAAAAAAAACCATTGTCTCAAAAATAGAAGATATCATTTCACCTTACCAAAGCCGTTACAAGATGCTAAAACCATTTGGCGACAAACTAAATTTTACTTCCCTTAACGAGTTTAGCAACAGCTTTTATCTGCAACTTAAAAATCTTGACTTTGAAGAGATATAACTATGAATACGCAAGCCATACTAGAGACTTACGCCGAAAATATTATTCAGATCACGACACCATACGGCAGCGGTACAGGTTTTATTGTTGATGATCTCATCATTACAAATTCGCATGTAGTTGCAGGGCTTAAAGAGGTGGTAATTAGTGCGAAAAAGATCAAAAGAAGCATAGCCAAAGTTGTCTACGATGACGCATATTTTGATCTGGCTTTTATAAGTTTTGATTTTATAAAACCTAAAGATCCTCTTATTCTATCTACAAAAAGAGTACAAAACGGAGATACCGTAGTTGCAATAGGTCATCCTTACGGACTTCATTACAGCGCTACGGAGGGCATAGTCTCAAAAGCTTCAAGGATATACGGCGAGCTTGAATATGTTCAGATAGATGCGGCGATAAACCCTGGAAACAGCGGCGGACCACTGTTAAATACGGACGGAGAAGTTATAGGAGTAAACACCTTTATAATACAAAACTCTAACAATCTGGGCTTTGCTCTTCCATACTTTTACGTTGATGAAGCGCTAAAAGAGTACAAAAACCTAGGCTCTAAAAATATTATAAAATGTCCCTCTTGCAAAAACCTGATAAAAGAGGAAGACATAAAGAACGACTACTGCCCTCAGTGCGGTTCTAAACTAGAGATAGCAAAGCTGCGAAGAAAGGGGTACAACCCCATCGGCAGCACAAAACTGCTTGAAGAAATATTAGAGTCTTTAGACGTAAACGTAACACTTGCCAGAAGATCACAGGCTTCATGGAGAGTCGATTACGGCACGGCACGCATTGAGATAAACTATTATGACAACGGGATAATCATAGGCGATTCAAAGCTTTGCGTGATACCTCAAAAAAATATATCCGAAATATATGATTTTTTACTGAATGAAAATAACAATCTATCATACCTGCGCTTCTCTATAAATGAGAATTTCGTATACCTCTCCTACCTTATAATCGACTCCTCACTTACGCTAAACGAGGGAAAAACAGCCATGGAGAGGCTTTTTAAAAAAGCAAACGAGTATGATGATATTTTAATAAATAGATTTGGTGCCACAAAACAAAAAAGAGATGAAGAGGACGATTAAATATGAGTAAATTTCCAGAGTTCAAAGTAGATTTGAAGAGCTTTATAAAAGAGCTCAATGAGAAAATAGAAAGCAACAATAAAAAAGTAGAAGAGCTGTTAAAGATAAAAGAGAAGAGTTTTGCAAACTTTGTAAAACCGCTTGAGATGATGGATGAACATCTGGAGCAGTTTTTCACTCCGCTCTCACATCTAAACTCTGTAAAAAATACGAAACAGACTCAAAAAATATATGCAGCTTCCCTACCGATAATCACCGAATACTCTACCAAGCTCTCTCAAAATCTAGAGATCTACAAGGCTTATAAAGAGATAGCCAAAAAAGAGCAGAAGCACCTAAATCATGAACAAAAAAGGGTTCTGGAGTTAAATATACTAAACTTTGAACTAAGCGGTGCCCATCTTGATGAGAAAAGCAAGGCAAGACTCGGGGAGATAAATATAAAAAAGAGCTCCCTCTCGAACAACTTCTCTCAAAACCTTCTTGATGCTACTAATGAATATGAGTATATTACAAGTAATGCAAAAGATGTAGATGGGTTGCCTCAGAGCGATCTGCTGAGTGCAAGATTTAAAGAAGAGGGTGTTACAAAGTATAGATTTACGCTTCAAATGCCTTCCTATATTGCCTATATTACCTACGGGAAAAATGAGAAGATCAGAGAAGAGCTTTACCGTGCCTACGTTACAAGAGCGCCGCAAAATGCCAAGATCATAGATGAGCTGTTATCGCTAAAAGATGAGATGAGCTCTCTTTTAGGCTTTAAAAACTATGCCTCATACTCACTTGCAAGCAAAATGGCAAAAGATGAGAGGAGTGTTGTTGATTTTTTAGAAAAACTGATTGCAAACTCGAAAGCGCAGGCACTTCGTGAGCTCGAGGAGCTTCAAAAAATAGCAAAAAAACCACTGCAAAGTTTTGATTCTGCATACTACAGCGAGATTTTGAAGAAAGAGAAATATGAGATTGATGAAGAGGAGTATCGTCCATATTTTGAACAAAAGAGCGTTCTGGATGGAATGTTTGAATTTTTAAACAGGCTCTTTGGAATCACTTTTAAAAAGGTAGAAGAGGAGCTTTGGCACAAAAAAGCACTCTCTTATGATCTGTATCTGCAAAACAGACTCAAAGCAAGGCTCTATATTGATTTAGAGGCCAGAAAAGGCAAGCAGGGCGGAGCGTGGATGAACAACTTTCAAACCCACTGTATAAACGAGAGAGGAGAGGAGCAACTCTCTTCTGCCGTCATCGTATGTAACTTTCCACCATCTTCTAGCAAGAATCCGTCACTTCTGAGACATGATGATGTAGTTACTCTTTTTCACGAGATGGGACACGCTCTGCATCATATGCTTAGCAATGTAGGAGAAAATGAAGTAAGCGGCGTAAACGGCGTAGAATGGGATGCGGTTGAATTTCCATCACAATTTTTGGAAAATTTTGCTTACGAGCCTACTGTTTTAAAACTTTTTGCATCTCATTACAAAACAAAAGAGATTATTCCTGACGACATGATAGAGAAACTGGTAAAGAGCAAAAACTTTCTCTCAGCTCTTGGAATGCTAAGACAGCTTGAGTTCTCTCTTTTTGATTTTATGCTCCATACAAAACTCTATCAAGGCGATGATGTCCAAAATCTTCTAGATTCAATCAGACAAGAGACAGCACTTATAAAACCACCCGCTTACAACAAGTTTCAAAACGGCTTCTCTCATATTTTTGCAGGCGGATATGCGGCAGGCTACCACAGCTACAAATGGGCGGAAGTGTTAAGCGCAGATGCCTTTTTCGGCGTTGTCGAAGAGGGGATATTTGACTCTGAGATTGCTAGAAAATATCTTCATATTATTCTGGAAGGCGGCGGTGCAAAAAGCATGGATATACTCTTTAAAGAGCTTATGGGTCGTGACCCTGATCCTGACAGTCTGCTTCGTTTAAACGGGATAATATAGTTTGAGACACCTGCTTTTGGCTCTCTTGTTCTGCGCAACACTTTTTGGAGAGAATATTTTGAAGATAGCGACCTATAATGTAGAAAATCTCTTTGACTTGCAAAAGAGCGGCAGTGAATATAGCGAATATATTCCAAATGGCCCTTCACTTTGGAACCAAAAAAACTACAAAATAAAGCTAGGCAACATTGCTCATGTAATCAAAGATATCGATGCAGACATTATAGCTCTTCAAGAAGTGGAATCACTTCAAGCACTTCTTGATCTCAGGTTTGCACTGAAACAAAACGGTATCTATTATCAATACTACAGCATTGCAGATAAAAAAGAGACGACTATAAAAGTAGCGCTTCTTAGTAAAATTCCATTTGTATACTCTAAAGAATTGAGTATTACACAGACTTTGGAATATAGAAATATACTTGAAAACAAATTTATTGTTAACGGTAAAGAGCTATATATTTTCGTAAATCACTGGAAATCAAAATCAGGTCCGGAGAGCAGACGAATAGTCTCTGCAAAAGCACTTAAAAAAAGAGTAAGCGAAATTGGATTCGATAAAAACATTATTTTGCTCGGAGATTTCAACTCAGACTATGAAGAGTACGTAAAATTCAAAAGAAAAAGAAAGCATAATGACACCGACGGAATAACCGCAATCAATCATATACTTGGAACCATCAATCAAAAAGATAAAGCTTCAAAAGCAAAGTATGCAAAAGATAGTTTCTA
>JBFEYZ010000025.1:0-14314 GCA_041561855.1 Sulfurimonas sp.
ATTACCTGAGTTAAATCCTCTGCTACTATAGAGCTGTATTCACATCCGACAAAATCCTGAGAGACTCTCATCTCTTTATCCATTAGGATAATTCCTTTTAAAGCGCCCTCTGCAGCTCTGTTAAATGCAGCCGTCACTTCCTCTTTCGTAGTGTTTTTCTTAACAATTACGTTTAAATCGACCATTGATACGTTAGGTGTCGGAACACGAACACTCTGTCCGTGAAGCTTACCTTGCAGCTGAGGAAGAACCAGTCCGATAGCCTTTGCCGCACCTGTTGTGGTAGGAATCATATTGATTGCTCCCGCACGTGCACGGCGCTTATCTTTTGAGTGTTTTACATCTAGTATGTTTTGATCATTCGTATACGAGTGTATTGTCGTCATAAGACCTTTTTCTATACCAAAAGCGTCATCCAAGACTTTAGCTATCGGGCCTAAACAGTTTGTCGTACATGAAGCGTTTGAGACTATATCTTGCCCCGCGTAAAGGTGCTCATTTACGCCGATAACAAACGTAGGAGTGTCATCTTTTGCCGGTGCCGAAAAGAGGACCTTCTTCACACCGTTGTCAATATGTATCTGCGCATCTTTTTTACTTAAAAACACACCCGTACACTCTAAGACCATATCTGCACCGCACTCGGCAAACTTAAGGTTTTTTGGATCTCTGTCACTGAAAACTCTTATTTTTTTGCCGTCAATAGTAATGTTCTCATTATCGATCTGCACTACTTCGCTCTTAAATGTTCCGTGAACAGAGTCGTTTTTAAGAAGGTAGAGCATCATATCTATACTCGCCATATCGTTTATTGCTACGATTTCTACATCATCTCTTGTTGCAGCAATTCGAGCCACACAGCGACCGATTCTACCAAATCCGTTAATTGCTATCTTTAGTGCCATTATATTTCCTAATAAAATAAAAATTGGGCAATTTTACCTAAACTTAGTTATAATTCGCTTTAAATATGGATACAATCGCACTTTTTGGCGGCTCTTTTGACCCGCCGCATATCGGTCACGAGGCAATAGTTAAGGCTTTGATGAATTTCAAAGAAATTGATAAAGTTATAGTAATGCCTACGTATCTAAATCCGTTTAAGTCAAAATTTTATGCTTCCTCAACTCTTAGAGTAGAGTGGTTAAAAGAGATTTTTAAAGAGTATAAAAATGTTGAGATTTCAGAGTATGAAGTTTCAAAAAAAAGAGCGGTCTCAACAATTGAGAGCGTAAAACATCTATTAAAAAGTTATAAAAAAATATATCTTGTAATAGGTGCCGACAACCTCTCTTCGCTTGATAAATGGAACAGATACGACGAACTAAAAGAACTGGTCACGTTTATAGTAGTTCCTAGAGACAATATTGATATCCCAAAACAGTTTTTAAGAGTAGATATTGATGAGAAGATATCGTCTACCGAACTTAGAGAGTGTGTTGAGATCTCAAAGCTGCCAAAAAAATGTGCAAAAGAGATATATAATTTTTACAAGGAAAACAGTTGCAAAACAGAATAGAAAAAATAACAGAAGTTTTAGACAAAAACAAGGCAGAAAACATAGAGGTTTTTGATCTAAGAGAAAAAAACTACTTCGTAGATTACGCAATCATAGCATCGTCACTTGGGTCAAAACACACTTTAGCCCTTTTAGACCATCTAAAAAATGAGCTCAAACCTGCCGAAAAATTCAATAATGTAGATGAGAGCAGTGATTGGGTCGTAGTAGATCTTGGTGATATACTGATCCACATTATGACGCCTGAATACAGAGTAAAATACGATATGGAGAGCTTTTTAAGTTCCCTTGCAGAGGGCAAGGAAGGAATGCCTTTATAGGCTCCTAGTCCTGCTCAAACTCTTTATTGCTTAAAGGCGGCTCATAACTGCTTTTTTGCAAAATATCCCTGTAGTCGTATATTGAGTCGACATACCTGACAGGTTCACTTCCTCTTGCATATCCGTGCTTTAGCGTTTTGTAGTACTTTTTTTGTGCAAGCAGGGGAAGCACTTTTTTAAGATCGCTCCAAACATTTTTGTTCAGCCCCATTCTCTCTGCCAATGTCTGTGCATCAAAAACATGACCCAAACCGATATTATACGCTGCAAGTGCAAACTTTAGACGGTCTTCGCCGTTTACTTCCGGAGGCACACGTCTTAAGAGTTCATTTAAATGCTTTGCTCCACCCTCAATGCTCTGCTCTGGGTCAAGTCTGTTTTGGACTCCTAGTATTTTCGCTGTAGCCTGCGTAAGCATCATTAATCCTCTTACCCCCGTATAGCTCTTTGCTTTTGGGTTCCAGTGGGACTCCTGATATGACTGTGCTGCCAAAACCGAGCACGGAATGCCGTATTTCTCTCCATACTTCTCAAAAAGCTTTTTATATTTTGGGAGCCTGGTTTTTATTCTGTCGTAAAACGTCTTGGTGTTATAGTAGTCAAAAAAAAGGGCAAAAGAGTAGTAGTGATCTTTAAGACGCGCCATCTCTCCGCTTTGATTGAACACGTTAAGCCAAGAGTACATATCGTCCTTTAGCTCTTTCGAATCAGGTGCCAGCACCCAAGCGAGCTGTTCTCTGTTGCTGATGGAAAAAGCAAGAGCTATCTTTGGAAAGTAGCGCTGGTTCAGTGCATAAATGTTTGAATCGGCTATCGTACAGTCTATCTCGTTATCTGCGACTTTTGCCAAAAGCTCTTCGGTAGAGTGTTCTGACGTATATGTAGCGTTTATATCAAAGCCGTCTTCGCGCAACGACTCTATAGTCTCACTGTAGCTTGTATCTTCTCCTACGACTATTTTTAGTCCGCTCAGATCCTCAATGCTTTTTGGAAAGTGACCCTGCCACAACATCCCTCTGTAGCAGATTACCTGCTGCTGAGCCTCAAAATATGAGGGACCGAAGTTAAAGTTTTTCTCTTTGATCTTGGTTTTTGCCAGGGATGCGGAAATTATATGAATATTTGGATCTTTACTAAGTTCCAAAGCCTCTTTTGTGGTATTTACAACCGTAATCCTCAACTCGACATCAAGATGTTTTGCATAGGCATCGAGAAGATCATACTCAAAACCCTTTGGTCCATCAGGACCTATATAGTAGGTAGAAGGTGAGTTTAAAAGTGCCACGCTAAGAATCTTTTTCTCTTTTATCTCATCCAGCAAAGAAGGTGTTTTAATCCTGTGAATAGGCGTATATGCCGTATGAGAAAGCCATCCGAACACAAAAAAAGATATAGCAAAAAAAAGTACTATGCTTGATTTAAGATAATTATCCATTACACTAGTTTACACTTAAAAACTTATGCAAAAATAAAGCGATTCGTGCCATTCTCATACTCGTGTGCAAGCACCTGGCTGTGGGCTTTTAAAATGGAATCTACAAGGTATAGACCGAGTCCGAAACTGTTCTTTGCAGGATTGTCTTTTGTAAATGGTTCTATATAATATTGAAGCGGATGCGCGATACATTCTCCACTGCTCTCAAAACACAACTCTCCATTTTTGATGAGTATCTTAACGTGCGAATTGCTAGAGTATTTTATGCCGTTGTCTATCATATTTTTTATTGCCGTAGTATAGAGCCTGTAGTTTGCGTTTATCTTATGGCTCGCATCTACATCGATAGTAATGCTGTTCCTGTCGATCATAGCCATATCGATGGCACCGTCTATTATATCAATAAGACGGTACTCTTTAAAGTCTGTCTTATCTCCAAGACTTGTCACCTCTTCTATTAGAGCAAACTCATTTACCAAAGACTCCAAACGCCCAAAGATCGAGCTGAATCTGTCTCTTTGTTTTTGAGACTCAAGCATCTGCGTAGCTATGGTTCCTTTTGCAATAGGAGTCTTTAGCTCATGCATCAGATTTCGCAAAAAGAGAGTCCTTGACTCCAGAATTATGTTGATCTTCTCTCTTGTAGCCTCAAGCTCGTTTGAAATAAGAGCTATCTCATCATATCCCCTTGTTTTAAAAGAGATGTTCATATTCCCGTCACCGTAAAGTGCGATCTTTTTTCTTAATCGGATAAGCGGTCTTAGTCTCTGCAGAATCAAAACAAAAGAGAATGATATAATTACCAATATCGTCATATAGGAGTATGCGACACTCCAATATCTATATGGCTTCAGCTCTTCATCTAAAATCAAAACCGAAGATGTGGGCGCTTTTATATAAAAATATATCTTCTTGTTAAACTCAAGCATAGAAGCCGTAAGGTCAGTTACCGTTTTTTTAGTAAAGAAGCCGCCTTGCGAAAATGTCAAAGATGAATTAACGCTTTGAAAATCTTTCTTTTTTAGAACTTTTGCATTTTTGAGAATCGTCTTTATTGCCTCTTTATCTTTTTCAAGCACAAAGTTGTATACGGCAAGATTTGCCTCAAGCATAATCTGAGAATGCTGCTTTTGCTGATGCTGACGAAATATTTGAGTGATTGTCGCGTGTTTTGTAAAGATGTGGTCAATGTAGTGCTGTTTGTTTAGTAGAAAAAACTCCCAAAAGACAACGCTCACGCTTATAATAGTAACCGCAAGCGCAAACAGAACTGTTATTAAAACGGCATGTTGGCGCACTGCTATCTCTCCCGCTTCTTTACAAAACCGAAGGCGGTGCTACTTAAGAAGTTTATAGCCAACGCCTCTTACCGACTCTATAAGAGATTTATCCCCGAGCTTGTTTCTGATCCTGCCGACCATAACATCTATGCTTTTGTTTGAAGAATCTTCGTTTATAGCGTTTACGTTATGGATAAGATCTTCTCTTGAAACAACAAGTCCCTGCTTAGCGATCATATAAGACAATATACCGAATTCTGCTTTTGTAAGATCTATGTTTCTGCCTTTATATGTAATCATCATCGAAGATGCATCACATTTAAAGTCGCTCTTAGACTCCTCTTTTTGCTGAGACTTTGCCTCATATCTTCGCAGAACCGAGTGTATTCTTGCCTCCAATTCTCTTGGATCGTAAGGTTTTGGAAGATAGTCGTCCGCACCCAGTTCAAGCGCTTTTACCTTGTCCGTTACATCACTTCTGGCAGAAGAGATGATAATTGGAATGTCCTGTCTCTCACGTATAGCTTCACAAACCTCTAATCCGTCCATACCAGGCAGTGTGAGATCTAAAATAACTAGATCAAATGGTTCCAACTTTAATATACTTACTGCCTTAAACGGGTCATCTTCTGTGATAATCTCAAAATCAAACTGCTGCAGATACTCTGTGAGTATCTCCGCTAATTCTAAATCATCTTCAATCATTAATATTTTTTTCATGTGCAAATTCTAACAGATATGCGCTAATAAGTAGTTAATATTACGCAAATATTTAATTATATAACATCGAAGTGACGTTAAACGCTATAAATGCCAACGAATAAGCCGCTATTGACGTAAAAGCCAAAAGATAAAAGAAGTACTTTATACCTCCTGCCTCACGCGTAAAGACGACCGAAGCCGCCAGACATGGCAGATATATCATGACCACGACTATAAATGCAACGGCAGAAGGAAATGAGATATTTTTAGAGATTATCTCTTTTAATGAAGAACTCTCTTCATTGACATCATCCCCAAGAGCGTACAAGACACCAAGCGTAGAGACTACCACTTCTTTTGCCGCAAGTCCTGTCTGAAGGGCTACGCTCATCTTCCAGTCGAACCCTAACGGTGCGAAAATAGGCTCTGAAAATTTACCAATACGTCCCAGATAGCTCTGCTCCATATTTGCCTCTGCATAACTATTTTCAAAAACCCTTCTCTCTGTCTCATCTACTGCTTTTTCAATCTTTAGAGCATACTTGTCTTCAAGTTCCTGATTGTGCGGATAATTGCTTAAAAACCAGATAAGTATTGATGCAGCGGCAATAAATGTACCCGCTTTTTTTAGATACATAAGAGTCTTTGTCACAACCGTGTGCCAGATGAGCTTCAACGAAGGTAGTCTGTACTTTGGCATCTCCATAACAAACGGCTCATCTACCCCCTTAAAAGCAGTCAGTTTCAGTATTTTAGCCGCAAAAAGGCCAAGCATTGCACCGGATATATAGATGGCGAACAAAACGTTTCCGGCCATCGACTCGGAGAAAAAAGCACCTGCAAATAGAACATATACCGGAAGCCTCGCCCCGCAACTCATAAATCCTATTATAAAAAGAGTCAGCAGTCTGTCACGGTCATTTTTTAAGATCCTTGCCGACATATAAGCTGGAATCGAGCATCCGAATCCTGTTACAAGCGGTATAAAAGACTGTCCGTGAAGACCGAATTTATGAAAAAACCCGTCAAGCAAAAACGCGACCCTTGACATATATCCAGTGCTCTCCAAAAGCGCAATACCTATGAATAGTATGGCAATATTAGGGACAAACAAAACAACTGCACCGACCCCGGAGATAATACCGTCGACCACAAGAGAGCGTACGTCATCATTTGAGATTGTCGCTCCTATTGTATCGCCAAGCCATGAGAAAACAGCATCTATCCACTCCATAGGAATTGAACCTATCTCGAATGTAAGCTGAAAAAGTGCCCACATAAAAAATAGGAATATCGGTATGCCGAATATCTGATGAATCAGCACCGAGTCGATCTTATCGGTAAGTGTTTTATCCGACTGCTTAAGCTCCTGTTTTAATACCTCGGTAACCACACCCCTGTTAAAAGATGCGTATTCTGAGGCAAAAGCCTCTTTTACATCACTTGAGTCATGGTGAAGCTCTATATGTTTTGATGCTTCTATCAAAATAGGCTGCAGTTCTGTCCAGATCGGGTCATCATGAAGCTTTGCATAAGTATGCTTGGTGTTTTTTAAAAGATTTATCGCTATGTTTCTATATGAATTTCTATCCTCATACTTATGCTTTGCCAGGTAGTCGACTATTACCTTTATCTCCTCCTCGACCGCTTCACTGAAAATAAGTTTATACTCCATACTCTCATTTTCATACTCTTTTATAATCGCCTCTATAAGTTCTGCTATCCCTTTTTTTGTAGCTGCAGATACCTTTACACAGGCAAATCCTAAAAGTTCGGACATATATCTGTCATCGATCTCTATTCCCTCTTTGTCCGCTTCATCACTCATATTTAAGGCAAGTATCATCTTTTTGCCTATACTCATAAGCTCTGATGTCAACTGAAGATTTTTTTGCAGATTTGTCGAATCAACAACATTTATAATAAGATCATAATCTTGAGTAAGAAGATAATCGTTTGTCACTCTCTCTTCTATTGTGTAATCGTTTAATGCGTAGGTTCCCGGGAGATCGACTACCGTAAAATGATACTCTTTATAGTCAAAAAGGACTTCGCTTTTTTCAACCGTTACCCCAGTAAAGTTTCCTACATGAAGATTTGCATTTGATATGGAGTTTATAAGCATGCTTTTGCCTACATTCGGCTGTCCGACAAGTGCGACTTTTATATGCTTTGCCGTTACCGGGCACGCCTTTATATCTCTATTCATAACCCTACAACCTCTATTAATTCTGCCTCTTTTGCTCGAAGTGCAATTCTCATCTTGCCAACTTTTACCTCTATCGTACTTTTTGCAGGGGCATGTTCAAGCACCTCCAAAATCACCTCTTTCATTATTCCAAAAGATATAAGTCTCTGCTTTAATTCTGCATCGGCATTTAGTTTAACTACTCTTACTATGCACGACTTTTTGCAATCGATAAGCCTTTTTATCTCTTTTTTGTCCGTTTTATTGTGCATATTTTCTCTTTTTTATTTTTCATAATGATAATTAATATCATATTAAAGAAAGATTAATTTAAAAATTATATGAGATTGCCAGCTCAAAACGCTCCCAGTCATCGTCTGTTTTTATTAAGTTCTCTTTGTCTTGATGATTTACATAAATAAAACGGGCAGAAAGCTTATCTTCTTCTATAGTGTATTCAATTCCTATATTTTGCTCGACTACGTGAGCCTCTTGTGCAGTACTGTCTGCATCACCCTTGAAATCACCGTATGCGTATCCTAACGTTAACTTCTCTATGTCATAACAAATACTCCCCGTTATTGCTTCTGCATCGCGGTCCTCTGTTATCTCATCCAGTATCATAACATCCATACTTGTAAAAAGTGTCCCGCCGCCAAAGCCGCTAAAGCTGCTTTTATTGCTTTTCTTATCTGATCTGTTATACGCTCCGCCTAAAGTAAAGCCATAAGCACTTGCCTCTGCAAATACTCCGTAAATATCAGCCTCTATCCCGCTGCCGCTTATTTCACTCTCATTTAAGTATTGGAATCCTATAGAAGCCGATATTTCATCATCTAACTCATGATTTAAAACGATATCAAAATATGACGCATTTGTAAGTTTTGTGATGTTGTAGTACCATGCATTTGCTTCTAGCATCTCATCTGCATAAGAAATACCGCCGAACCATGTTCCGTTTTCTCCTGTTTTAACCCAGCCGCTATCCAGATCAGCGTCATATCCCTGCCATTTTTGAAGTTTTCCCGCCATAAAACTGAAGTTGGCTGTTTCATAAGTTGCAATATAGGCTTCAAAGGTGTTTGCTATCATCCTTATGTCATCACTGTCTGCCAACGGCGTATCGATAAGCTGGCGTCCTGCACGAAAATTAAAATCTTTGTATCTGTAATTCAAATATGCTTGGCTCAAAACGGTATACTCACCGTCGGATGATGAGAGCTCAGAATTTTGCTTAACACCCTCCTCGCCTGTAGCAAATCCTATGTCATGCGAGATTGCAAAGGCAGCTGCGGCACTAAAACCATTAAGTTCAGCCAGCTCATATTTTAAATGTCCGCCTATTGCAGTTGCATAAATATCATTCTCACCTGCCTTTTTTAGATCATAGCCGACATACATTGATCTAATTTCGCCGGATATTTTTGCACTTTTAAACATCTCATTTACACTTGAAACATCTTCTGAAACCTTATCTGCAATTACAAATGCAGGAAACAACAAACCAATAATAACGCTTAATTTAATCGATTTACTCATGCTTAGACCTTAAATTGTTCCATCTTATTATTTAATATCTCTGCGATATTACTTAAATGCTCAGCTGCAGAAGCTATCTCTTCTACGCTTCTTGCATTTGATGCAACTAACTCGTTAGCACTGCTTATTTCCGATGATATATTATTTACAATGCTACTTGTAATTTCATAATCGCTCAGTGTCTGTTTATTGGAATCCGCCGCTTCATGCATTATATTTAGCGTTTGATTTATCTTCTGCTCAACTCCTGATGATACATTCGCTAATTCCTGTATATAAACAGAGTTTTTGTTTATCTGCTCGCTCGCATCAGTGATAGACTGAACAATCACATTGATAGTAGCCTGTATCTCTACAAGACTCTTTTGCGTGCGCTCAGCCAGCTTTCTCACCTCGTCCGCGACAACCGCGAAGCCTCTTCCATGTTCACCTGCACGTGCTGCTTCTATTGCTGCATTAAGTGCCAATAGATTTGTCTGATCTGCAATGTCTGAAATAACGTCAAGCACACTTTTAACCTGCTCGGCTTCAGAGCTTAACTGATTTATCTTCTGAGCCATATCGACCTCTACCGCAGCAGTTTTTTGAACATCGGCAGTCAAACGCATTATCTCTTTTGTAGCTTCACTTAAATTTTCATTCGCCATGGCAGTATTTTTATGGCAGCTTGTAGCATTAGATG
Source organism: Sulfurimonas sp. (assembly GCA_041561855.1). Classification (GTDB taxonomy): domain Bacteria; phylum Campylobacterota; class Campylobacteria; order Campylobacterales; family Sulfurimonadaceae; genus Sulfurimonas. Next base: position 9,666 of record JBFEYZ010000025.1, read on the forward strand.
TAGAAGATTTTATATCTTCACTTATCTTGAGTGCCTTCTCATTTGCCTTTTTTACGATCTCCATAACATCTTCAACTTTTTTTCCGACTGCATTAGAGGTAGTCGAGAGCTCATAAGAGATGGAAGCATTTTCGTTTGATGAATTTTTTGCCTCTGCTATAAAATCTTTTATAGAGTCGATTACCTTACAAAGGTTTTTCGCAATTAGGGCTATCTCGTTTTTGCCGGTAATCTCAAGCTTTGTAGTAAAATCCAAGTTTGAGAGTTTTTCAAGATAAATATCTATCTTTTTGATCGAATTAAGTATGATGTTGATGACAAAAAAACCGCCGCTAACAACCAAAAAAAGTATAACAGAGAGCACAATGCTCTGCATTTCAAAACTAGTAATATTGCTGCTTATCTCAACAGAGATATCCTTGTAATCCTTTTTGTGCTCTTCAACCCAGCGTTCAAGCTCATTCGAGAGCTTTTCGGCAAAAGGGTCAAGCTTCTCCATCATCTTGTTACCCTCATCAGGACCGAACCTAACATAAGCGTTTGCCATATCTACTGCTACCGCATAATACTCTTGCAAGTCCTTTTTAAACGTCTCTAGTTCTGCCACCATCTCATCTTCACCGAGTGCCCCGTGAGACTTGATTAGCTTGTCCGTTACTTGGATTGCAAGCATATAGTACTTGCCCGCCTCAGAGTATCCGTCATCAAAACCTTCTGCTCCCCTTGTTGCAGAGACATCGGTTAGCCACTGCTGAATCTGGACCACATTAAGTCTAAGCTCTTCAAAGTCAAAAAGATTCGGCAGTACCTCCTCACCCTGCTTTTTTACCGAATTTTCAATATCTTTTGTGCTACTGTAATTAAATGCAAACGTAACTATAAGAACTGACATCACTATAACAGATATCAAAACAAGTATCTGTTTGATTTTCAAGTTATTTAATAAACTCATCTCATTTTCCCCCCTACCATTTTTTTTATAATATTCCTTTTAGTATTAACATCTCATTAAATAGTACTTTTTTAAATACTTTCTTGGATATAATTTCTCCAATATTACGAGGGAAAAAGATGAAATTTTTATTCACTAACAGATCACACTTTAATCTTGCAAATATATTTACGTTTGTAAATATAACCGCCGGTTTACTGGCTACATACTTTATTACTCAAAACAACTTTTTTACCGCTATTATTCTTGCTTGGGTAGGAGGTGCTTTTGATATATTTGACGGAAAAATCGCTAGAAAATACAACCTCTCAAATGAGTTTGGAGTTCAGCTTGACAGCTTTGCAGATTTTCTAAGCTTTGTTCTTGTGCCGGTGTTTTTGATTTTTCAGGCAGTTTACTCAAAAGAGCTCTCCGGAGCCATGCTTTTTCTTGGGGCAGCTATAAGCATCTACTATGTTATTTCAGGTCTTAGAAGGCTTATACAGTTTAACATCAACTCTGATGCGGGAGAGGTTAGCAAATATTTTACAGGCGTTCCCACTCCCCTTGGAGCGATCCTGCTCTGGCTTGTCTATCTTGCGTCGGCTTATGAAATCTTGCCAGCCGCTGCGGTAATGGCTTTTATGATTCTAGTAGGATGGAGCCTTAATTCTAAGATCAAAGTTCCACATCCCTAGAGCTAAAACGATTATTTGCTGTTAAGCGCGTACTTTCCGCTTCCAAACATAATGATCAACACCGACATCATAAAGTATAAAAACGGCAGTTCAAAGACCGGCGCTCCATGCTTGCCTAAACTAAAGAGTGAATTGCCGTATGCCAAAAATATCGCAAACACCATGTTTAATGCCAAAACAGCTGCAGCAGCCCTCGCATAAGCTCCAAGCAAAATCAAGATAGGCACAACAACCTCGCCTACATATACACCGTAAGCTATAAACTCTGGAAGACCTGAAGCAGTTGTGAGATGCTTTACTCCGCCTATTCCGTTTATTATCTTGTCAAGTCCGTGAAAAAGTATCATTATACCGACGCTGAGTCTCAAGATGAGTTTTGCTACATCATTTGTCATTTCTTCTCCTCACTTGCTTTTCTAAATCTGCAGCTTCCGACCAAGATCACTTTGCCGTTTTGTATTGCATCTCTTATATATTTAAGCGTACCTTTTGGGTCCGCATCTCCAACCTCCTCGGCAATGATCTTAAGAAGATCATCCTCATCGGTTACTTTCCAGGTTTTTTCATAATTATATTGTGTCTCTATTTTCATAACAGTATAATATCCAAAATTTAAAAAAATTATATCTCTAAACAGTATCTATAATTTTCTACCAGCTGCAAGTCGATTTAGTTTATTTTTTTACACAATATAAACTTAACTAATTCACAATATAATTTATTTAAATTAAAAACACAATATATTTAGGTATAATTCGCCAAATATTTTAGGGGAAGGTGCCTTGCCGTTTACGGCTTGCTTGTATCATCTCCTATCCAAAGGATAATGATGCAAGAAAATGCACAAACACAACCGGAAACAAAAGTGATCACATTTGATGATCTAGGACTGAAAAAAGAGATACTTCGCAGTATCAAAGATGCTGGATTTACTATCCCAAGTCCTATTCAAGCAGCTGCAATACCGTTCGTATTAGCAGGTCGCGACATAGTAGGTCAAGCACATACGGGAACAGGTAAAACAGCGGCTTTCGGCCTTCCTGCACTAAACAATATAGACCCAAAAGACGGTGTGGGAATTCTTGTTATTACTCCTACCCGTGAACTTGCGACTCAAGTAAGCGACGAGCTTTTTAAATACGGAAGAAATATAGGCGCTAGAACAGTTACTGTTTACGGCGGAAGCTCTTACAACAGACAGATAGACCTTATCCAAAGAGGTGCGAGCGTTGTCGTTGCTACTCCGGGAAGACTTCTTGATATACTAAAAAAGAATCTATTAAAAGATTTTGCTCCTAGCGTAGTCGTTCTTGACGAAGCAGATGAGATGCTTGATATGGGCTTTTTGGATGATATAAACGAGATATTCTCATATCTTCCTTCAAACCGTCAAACACTCCTCTTTTCGGCTACTATGCCAAAACCTATCAAACTTCTTGCCGAGAGAATTTTGGATAATCCTGAGTTTGTAAGCATTACTCAGGGTGAGACTACGAATACGGATATTAACCAAGAGTACTACGTTATTGATGAGCATGAGAGAGATGATGCGATTATCCGTCTTATGGATTCTGAAGAGTGTAAAAAATCTGTTGTTTTTTGTAGAACAAAAAGCGAAGTGGACAGACTCTCAAACGTACTATCTAATGCCGGTTACTTGGCAAACGGCCTTCACGGTGATATGGAGCAGCGCCAGCGTGAGACGGTGATCAAAGGTTTTAAGAACAACAATGTAAATGTTTTAGTTGCTACTGACGTTGCCGCTCGCGGTATTCACGTTGACAATATCTCGCATGTTTTTAACTACCATATCCCTTTTGATCCTGAATCATATGTTCATAGAATAGGAAGAACAGGCCGTGCAGGAACAAAAGGCAAGGCAATCACGCTTCTTACTCCTCTAGAGTTTAAAGAACTTCAGCGTATAAAAGCAAAAGTCGGAACTACAATGACTCATGCGTTTGTTCCGAGCAAAAATGACCTAAGAGCAACGAATCTAAAATCAATCGTTACAAACATAGAAGATCAAAAGATCTACGATGAAGCACACCAGATACTAGATATGCTAAAGCAGGACATTGACGAAGAGACTATTATGTTTAAGCTTGTATCTATGATTTTAGACAAACAGACTATTCAGGGTCCAAACAGCATCGGTATCCCGGCTGATAAATTAGCAGCTATTCTAGAGCGTGCAGACAAGAGAAGGGACACAAGAGGCAAAGGCGGAAGTCGCGGAGGTTTTCGTGGAAACAGAAGCCGTTCAGGCAGCAGCGACAGAAATCGTTCTGGTGAAAGAAGCCGTTCAGGTGGTTACAGAGGCAATAGCTCTTCCGGAGATAGAAGTCGTTCAGGCGGAGATAGAAACCGTACAAGAACAAGAGACTAATATATATTCTTGCAGGCAAAGCTTTTATGCTGCCTGCAAAATAAAAAGAGCTAAAATCTGTAGCTCACCCAAATAGCAACGGTATCTAAAAAACTGTTGCTCTTTTGATCCTTATTCTGGATTTCCTGCAAACTATCTACAAAACCGACCCTTAGATCAAAATCCGTAGAACCTTTTTCTTTCTTTTGAAGAAAACTTCTCGAAGCGGCATCCATATTTACATTCGAAATATTATCAAAATAGCCGATACTGAGCTCATTTTTTTTGAAAAGTTCTGTTGAAGCGCCTAACATAGTGCACATTACAGAAGATATAACAAAAAATATCACCTTTTTCATAACCCTACTCCATTTCAAAGACATAGAGAACACAGAAAGTCTGAGCGCTCTCAGCGCCTGATAAAAAATTTTGATAGATAAAGAAAATGTGGTTTGAATACATTGGCAGTCTGGCGATCTACGTGAGACCCATAACTTTCCGTGCTTGCTTCGCAGCAAGGTTGGCTTTTTCAATATTTATCAATAGAAATATTATATAGTTTTTAATAAACCTAACTCTTTAAAAGAACCTACGTTTAAATTTACTAAGCAAAAATTAATATATGCAATTTGCAAAAAAATTCATACACAGA
>JBFEYZ010000026.1:0-14054 GCA_041561855.1 Sulfurimonas sp.
AATATTTTAGTGTCGCTGCGCCCGCCTATCGCTACGGGCCTGCCTTCAAGCGAAGGCTCTTTGATGCGTGCGGCACTGACAAAAAAGCAGTCTATATCTATATGTATTTTCATACCCTTAGTATAGATAAATTTCTTGGCAGATGTTTAAAATATTGCAAATTGCAAAGAGAAAAATGATGCATATTGTGTCATTTAATTTTCATGGGCTTGTGATTTAAGAAAAGTTGCAGATTATGCGGTATGGCTAAGTGAAGCTCTTTTTTATAATAGGCTCGGTATTGAAATTTTAGTATGTTTTATGATTTGTAATTTTATGTCGGTACAATTTCACTTATGAAATATATATTACTGATATTTGCTCTTTTTTTCAGTGCGTGCAGCATAAAAAACTATGAACATACGCAGACAAAAATCATTACTATAAAATCGCCAAAGATCAAGTTCTCAGACGTGGGTTATCTTCGAAACAGTGACAGCTCTATAGAACTTGAACTTTTTATGGCAGGCAAAAGCATAGAGAAGATAGCCATTAACCATATGGTTTGTGTCGGCAGCGGCTGTATGAGCAAAAGCGGCTTTAACAAAGACTATCTAAACCCTGCTTATCCGGATGATACGCTTCAAAACATACTGCTCTCAAAAGCGATTTACGATGGAGCAAACCTGAGTAAAACTGCTGATGGATTTACGCAAACAATTCAGGACGAAGATGTAGATATCAGTTACAGAGTAGAGTCAAGCGGAGTCTTTTTTAAAGATAGAAAAAACGGCATAATATTTAATATAAAGGATTTTGATGAATAAATTTGTAGGAGCACACGTAAGTGCAAGCGGCGGAGTTTTTAATGCCGTAGAAAACGCAGTGGCAATCGGTGCAAAAGCGTTCGCACTTTTTACGAAAAACCAGCGACAGTGGAGTGCCAAAGAGCTTGATAGCGAGACGATAGATAAGTTTAAAAAGGCGCTTGATGAGAGCGGTATTCTGCCTAAACATATTCTTCCTCATGACTCATATCTTATAAATCTAGGACACCCGGAAGCCGATAAAAGAGAAAAATCAATGGATGCTTTTTTGGATGAGGTGCAGAGATGCGAGCAGCTAGGACTCGACAGGCTGAATTTTCACCCCGGAAGTCATCTAAAGCAGATAAGCGAAGATGAGTGTTTAAGCAATATAGCAGATGCCATGAACAGAACTCTGGATAAAACAAAAGGCGTTAGTCTGGTTCTTGAAAATACCGCAGGACAGGGAAGCAATCTTGGCTTTAAGTTTGAACATCTTGCTCAGATTATAGATAAAATTGAGGACAAAAGCCGTGTCGGAGTATGTATAGATACCTGCCATATGTTCACTGCGGGCTACGACATAAGAACAAGAGAAGCTTATGATAAAACATGGAGCGAATTTGACAGGATCATAGGTTTTAAATATCTTATGGGAATGCATATTAACGACTCAAAGGCAAAGTTCGACTCGCATGTTGACAGACACCACTCTTTGGGCAAAGGCGAGATCGGGATTGACGCTTTTAGATTTATAATGAACGATGAGCGTATGAATGATATTCCGCTTATACTTGAGACTATAGACGACAGTATCTGGAAAGATGAGATAGCGCTTCTTTACTCTTTTGAGAATTAAGCAAATTTCATATAAAATCAATGGTTTTTTTAATAAAGGGGAGGGGAGATAAGTGAGAAAGATAGTTTTCTTTGGTCTGTTTTGCAGCTGTCTGTTTGCAGGGGGATATAAGATTCCTGAGGTTTCTTTAAACTCGGTTGCGCTAAGTGCGGCTAATGTAGCACATAATTCGAGTGCAGATGCGGCATACTACAATCCTGCCAATATGGTTTTTATGAAAAACGAAGCGCTGGCCGAAGCAAACCTTATGTATATCGGGCTTGATGACATAAACTATAAAGCGGCAGGCATAGATATAGATTCCAAAAGAGAGAACTTTATCGTTCCGTCACTTCACTATGTCTCGCAGGATGTAAGCGGCGCGCGTTACGGACTTAGCATAGTCTCTCCGGCTGGGCTTTCAAAGAGATGGCAGAGTGCTCCTGCGGTTTACATCGCCGAGGAGTTTACACTACGTACTGTAGAGATAAACCCGAGTGTTGCATTGCCTATAGGTGATAAGATTGCCGTTGCTTTAGGGATCAGGGCGATATACTCGGACGGAGTAGTAAAGAGCACTTCGCCTATCGCTTCAAGAGATATGAAGGGCGACTCAATAGATTTTGGTTACAATATCGCCCTTTCATACAGACCTTCATCTGAGTTGGAGATGGCTTTGACTTACCGTTCAAAAGTTGATCTGAGCGTTGAGGGTGATGCAAGACTTTCTTATACCGGTACATTAGGCGGTGCTGTTCCTCTTGCCACATACACTTCAAGCAGCTCCGCATCTGTAACGGTACCCGTTCCTGCAGTTCTAAATGTCGCTCTGGCTTACACTTTGCCAAGCCAAACAACGATTGAATTTGTATATGAGAGAAACTTTTGGTCGGAGTATAAAGAGCTTGATTTTGATTACGGCCCAGGCGTAAATGCGGTTACAAATATTGTTTTTGGCACACCTGTTGCCAAAAACTGGAGAGATACGGACGTTTTTCGTTTGGGTATAACGCAAAAACTGGACAAACTTACACTTATGGGCGGTATGCTCATTGATGAGTCACCGGCACCGAACGAGACGCTGGGCTTTGAACTGCCTGACAGCGACTCGGTGTCGTTCTCTTTTGGTTCAAGATATCAAGTAAACGAGAAGATAAACATAGGGCTAGGTGCTCTTTATTCGATAAGAGAAGATAAAAAGGTATCAAATGCTACGCTGAGCGGTGAGTTTTCAAACGCAAATGTGCTGCTGGTATCAACGGCATTAGAGTATAAATTTTAAGGATATATTTGGAAACATTAATTGATTTTTTAGAAGCAAAAAATATAGAGAAAACAGTTATTTTTGCTCAACTAAAATGTAGTAAAACAGAAGCACAATTGTTGCAGACACTCGCAAAAAGATATATGCGCGGGGAAGACGATGTTTTAATCCTTGACTTGCTGCAAGAGATATACGGCAACGAGAAGTATGAGGGTATAAAGCATATAGCGGAAGTGAAGCTTCTTTTAGAACTCGGCTGGCTTCATCAGCAGAGTTTCACGCCGATAAAGATCTCGGAAGTGACGCCGCTGGAGCTGTTAAACAGTGCAGTCGGGCTCTCTCCTTCATTTTTAAAACTGCTTCAAGAAGGTGCGCTTGAGAGTGAACTGCCGGACATTAAGCCGTACTCTGACCACTTAGAGTACCTTCAAGACCAGTTTTTACGTATAGACCTCTACCAAAAGATGAGCGCTATACGCCAAAACGTGCATGAGCACTCATTGGGGATTGACAGAACGCAGGCAAAGCTGGGGCTTCTTGAAAAGCGAATAGAGGACAGGGTTGCACAGACTCCCGAAAAGCTGGTACTAGATAAATTTTTTAAACAGAAAAAGATGGATTCAAAAGAGCAGGTCATTTTTCTGGCACTCCTTCGTGAAGAGTACAGTGCAACAGATGCTTCTTTGCGCGAGATGAATACGCTAATAGAGCTTATATCGCTTGATGAGTATGACCGTATAAAAAACCGCTCGCTTTTGGAGGACGGCTCAAATCTTATAAACGACGGAATAATCGACTATGAGGAGATGCTAAATCCGTTCGGCGGTATTTCGCGTGCATTTTATATAGTAGATGACGTTCTTCAGAGCATTATCCATCCGCAGAAAAACAAAAAAGTACGCCGTATAAAGCTAAACACACTTATAGACGAGCAGGATATTTTTGAGCTTGTAGAACCTGAGACCTCGCTTGAAGACGTAGTACTTGCAAACGATACTCAAGAGACACTTAAAAACCTTATGCGACAGCTGGATAAAGAGGTTGTCGGAAGACTTGTAGAGTGGGGCATCAAAGATAAAAAAAGCGGAATAGACGCAAGAATAATCTTTTACGGTGCGGCTGGAACAGGTAAGACTATGACCGCATATTCGCTTGCAAAATCACTAAAACGTCAGGTTCTGGCGTTTGACTGTTCAAAGATACTCTCCATGTATGTGGGAGAGAGCGAGAAAAATGTGCGTAAGATTTTTGACACATTTTATGATCTGTGCGAAAAAACAAAGACGGAGCCTATACTTTTGCTAAATGAGGCAGACCAGTTTTTAGGTGCGCGCTCAAGCGGAACAAACAGCGGTGCAGATCAGATGCACAACCAGATGCAGAATATCTTTTTGGAGCAGATCGAGAAGTTCAAAGGCGTACTTATAGCTACGACAAACCTGCTTGAAAATATAGACAAGGCATTCTCAAGACGTTTTAACTACAAGATAGAGTTCAAAAAACCGAATAAGGAACAGAGGCTCTCTTTATGGAAAAAGATGCTTCCTCTAAACGCGCCTTATGAAGATGGTTTTGACGTCAATGAACTCTCAAGTTACTCTCTGACTGGCGGGCAGATAAGCCTGATAGTAAAAAATACGGCATATAAAGTAGCGGTCAGGGAAAAACCTCTTTTTACGTTAGAAGATTTCGAACAGGAGATCAAAAAAGAGAAAGATGCAAGTTTTGACAGCGAAAAAATGATGGGGTTTTTAAATAAGTAATTTTTTGTAATTTCAACATCCTTATGATATTATGTTTAAAATTGATTTGGAGATATTATGAAGAAAAGTATAGCAGCGGTATTTTCTTGTATTTTAATCGTCGGTTTCGCAGATGCAGATATGTATGAGAAAAATATTTCTCTCAAAACTGCCGACTCGTTTGAAGTCGGTGTACAGTCATACTTGTATGAGTATGAAGAGGAAGTAGGCGGTGCTTTTTTTATGTCTAACAAAGGCACAAAATATGGACTTTCTGTTTCGGCTACTAAAACATTTGCCGAGGAGTATTACATTAAAGGCGAATTCCGCTTTGCTACAGGAGATGTAGAGTATAAAAGCGCTTCTGGAACCGGCGATGTCTCAGATGATTTGTATGAGACGCGTCTTGTTGCAGGTAAAGAAAAAATCGTAGACGGTTTTATTCTTGGTTCATATATAGGGGTCGGATACCGTGTGTTGGAGAATGACCTAAGAGATCTTGGAAGTGGGGGATACCGTCGTACAAGCCAGTATCTTTATATTCCAATAGGTATCAATCACCGTTTTAAAGTCGGCAACGATGCTCGCATTTCAACAAACATCGAGTATGACTATTTTGCATGGGGCGAGCAGAAAAGCTACCTCTCAGACGTAAGCCCATTATATGCATTTGTGTACGGCGATCCCGTAAATGAGCAGAAAAATGGTTACGGTTTTCGAGTAAATTCAGCTTATGAGCAGCAGAGTTGGTCTATAGGAGCTTTTTTTAACTACTGGAAAATAGGGGACTCCGAAAGAAACTACTATCTTAGCGGCTTGGTATATGTGTATGAACCTAAAAATACGACAAAAGAAGTAGGCGTAGAATTAAAGTATAGATTTTAAAAAACAAGGCAAAGAGAATAATATGAACAATTTTATGCTCCAAGCAGTAAAAGAGGCATTCAGCGGTGTAGAACACAATCACGGCGGCCCCTTTGGAGCGGTTATAGTAAAAGATGGCAAGATTATCTCAAAAGCGCACAATCAGGTTATAAAAAACAACGATCCTACGGCCCATGCAGAGATAAGTGCAATCAAAAAAGCTTCTAAAAAACTAGGCACGTTTGATCTGAGCGGATGTGAAATCTACACGACTTGTATGCCGTGTCCAATGTGTCTGGGAGCTGTAAAGTGGGCAAACATAAAAACCGTGTACTACGGTGCTACAAGCAAAGACGCCGATAAGATAGGCTTTAGAGATGAAGAGTTTTACAAAAAAGAGATTCTGGAGCTAAAAAACATCGAAAGAGAGGCGTGCCTAAAACCTTTTAAAATGTGGAGCGAAAAAGAGGATAAAATACTCTACTAAGTTCAAAATTGTTATAAATCGTAACACTGCAGTAATCATTCGGTAACTGCTCTGTAATAAATTTTATGCAAAATAACGCTATAAAATTTGTCGCAGGAGGCTTAAATGCCGGCTTTTACAATATCCATAATAAATTACCTCGCTAAGTATTACTATATAAACCCGGATGAAGCCAAAGAGATGGTAAATGATGAGTGGGATTATGTTGAACAAGAGTTTATAAACGGAGTTCAGACCCCAAAAGATATTGCCAAATATCTCATCTCTTTATATATGGTGGCATAATATGTCGGTAAGTGTAGAGAACTATTTTAATCATAACTACCCCTCTTTTGCCAAATGGCCGAACCTCGTGCAAAACGGAGTGATCTCGTTTTTTAAAAGAGCCTTTCATGAAGATGAGATCAACGATGTTCTATCAAAGAACAGACATCTTGACGCATTTGACTTTATTGAGTTCGTACTTGATTATTTCAGTATAGACATTACTATAAATAAAAACCAGCTCTCAAGAATCCCATCTTACGGCAGAGTCGTTATAATCGCAAACCATCCGCTTGGAGCGCTTGACTCTTTGGCACTTTTAAACGTCATAAAAGATGTAAGAAAAGATATAAAGATAGTCGCATCAAACTTTTTGCAGGAGTTTAAAAATCTCGACGAGGTGCTTATACCGATAGAAAATATAAAAGGCAAGATGCAAAGAGGCTCTGTAGAGGCGATTTACGAGGCACTTCAAAAAGAGCAGGTCGTAGTCATCTTTCCATCCGGCGAAGTGAGCCGTGCAAGACTTGACGGCATTAAAGATACAAAGTGGAAGAAAGGGTTTTTAAAGATAGCTCAAAATACCAAGTCTCCAATTTTGCCAATATATATCGATGCAAAAAACTCAAAAACATTCTATCTTTTATCAATGTTAAACAAGGCGTTGGCTACGGCTACCATTCCGCACGAGATGTTCAAACACTACAATAAAAATATCTCCTTCACCATAGGCAAGAGCATTCCTTATGAGAGCTACTATGCGCCCAATATCGAGATATCAAACAGAGTAAAGCTTTTACGCAAGCACTTTTATCAGGTAGCAAAAAAACAAAAGGGTATCTTTAAGACGCATAACGGCATAGCTTTGGCCGAGAATAGACAGGAGCTTAAAAGAGAACTTCAAAGTGCAAAAGCCATAGGCGAGACGACGGATAAAAAGAAGATATATCTATATGCAAATGCAGAGGAAAATGTTCTTATAAAAGAGATCGGAAGGCTCAGAGAGATAAGTTTCAGGCAGGTTAAAGAGGGGAGCGGAAAACAGAGAGACATAGATGATTTTGACTACTGTTATGAGCATATTATCCTTTGGGACGATAAGGATCTTGAGATTGTTGGTTCGTACAGAATAATAAAAGCCGGCGAGATGGTAGAAGCATACGGTGTTGACGGACTATACTCTTCGACTCTTTTTGAGTTTAAGGCCGAATCTGAAAAATATCTGCAAAACTCGATCGAGCTTGGGCGCAGTTTTGTTCAGCCGAAATACTGGAATTCAAGAGCACTTGACTATCTATGGCAGGGGATCGGCGCGTATTTAAGAACAAACCCCGATATTCGCTATATGTTTGGATGCGTGAGCATATCTGGCTCCTATAGTGATGAAGCGACAGCTATGCTGGTCTATTTTTATATGAACTATTTTGCACCAAAGGTAAAAAGCGTAAAGCATCGGGATAGCTATACTATCGATGAGACGATGAGACAAAGATTTGAGGAGCTTTTTTTTAACAACGATTATGAAAAAGATGTGGTCATTTTAAAGCATGAACTTCAGATAATGGGGTATGCTATCCCGACACTCTACAAACAGTACAGTGAACTTTGTGACAACGGCGGAGTAGAGTTTATGGATTTTGGCAGAGACAGGGAGTTTGAAAATTGCGTTGACGGTTTTATAGTCGTAGATACAAACAAGCTAAAAGAGCAAAAGAGAAAACGCTACCTCTTACGGTAGTGTTACAAATAGAGATATTTTAATGATTTTCCTTTGTTTATGTTTCAATTGTTCACATCAGCTCTAAAAGAGCAAAAAAATATGTAGTATTTGGTAACAATAGCCGCTTCAAATAGCCTCTTAATCTTTTATTTAATACTCTTTTTGCTACAATCCCCCTAACTGTTTTTTCTAAAAAAATGTGAAAATATTTAAGTCAAACGGCTTATGTTTTTATGCGTTTTAAAACAATAACAATAACAAAGGTAGGTTATATGGAGCATGTAGTGACTTCAAATCCGTATTTTGGGGTATTTGTACTTTTCCTTCTGACATTCGGTGCATTTATAGTTACAACTATAATAGCACGTTTGGCGAGCCGTGCTTTAGCGGCTAAAAATACTGAAAAAATAAAATTATCGGTATATGAGTGTGGACCGGAGGTTACAAAACAGCCAAATAGAATCTCTCCGCAGTTCTATCTGTTTGCACTGCTTTTTTTGCTGTTTGACGTAGAGATAGTTTTTATGTTTCCTTGGGCGGTTGACTTTAAACTACTTGGATGGTTCGGTTTTGCCGAGATGTTAATGTTTATACTGCTTTTAACAATCGGTTTTATTTATGCATGGAAAAAAGGAGCGCTTGAATGGCACAACATAAAATAAATTATACGCAAAACGGCGGATTGCCGGTTGCACTAACAAGTATAGACAAAATTGTTAACTGGGGACGTTCAAACTCTCTTTGGGCGCTTACCTACGGACTTGCTTGCTGCGGTATCGAGATGATGGCGTCGGGTGCTTCAAGATATGACTTCGATAGATTCGGGACTATCTTTAGAGCATCTCCTCGTCAGGCAGACGTTATGATCGTTGCAGGAACGCTTACAAAAAAACATGCCGAGTTTATAAAAAGACTTTATGATCAGATGACTGAGCCTAAATGGGTTATTTCAATGGGTTCATGTGCAAATACCGGCGGTATGTTTAACACTTACGCAACGGTTCAGGGGGTTGATAGAATTATTCCTGTTGATCTATACCTTCCTGGTTGTGCTCCTCGCCCTGAGACACTTCAATACGGTGTTATGCTTTTGCAGAAAAAGATTCGTGCGAATGAAGCTTCAAGAGCACAAAAAGCTAAAAGGTTGATGTAATGAGAGCATATAAACCAAAAGATGATGTACAGGCAAAAGCCTATTATACGGATAGATTTTATGTTTCTCCTCAAGTTCCGAAATCACCGGTGGAGAGTGATGAAGTTTTTGCCGCTGATCTAGAGGCGATAAAATCAAAAGTTGAAGTCTTAGATGCATATATCCAAGTTGAGCAGATGGTTGTTTTCATTAAACCTGAAGACAACTACAAAGTCTTGGAACTTTTAAGAGACGAGTGCGAATATACTCAGTTAAGCGAGATGAGTGCAATTGACTGGCTTGCAAAAAGAGGCGGATTTGAAGTTTTCTATCAAATGCTGAGCATGAGTAAACGTAAGCGCCTGCGTATAAAAATGTTTATAAACAAAGGTGAAGCGGTAAACTCAGTTGAGAAGCTTTTCCGCTCTGCTGACTGGTCTGAGCGTGAGATGTTTGATATGTTCGGCATCGAAGCAAACTCGCATCCGTTTATGAAAAGAATTCTTATGCCTTACGATTGGCAGGGGCATCCGCTTCTTAAAACTTATCCGCTTCAAGGCGATGAGTTTGCTTCATGGTATGAAGTCGACAAGATCTACGGAAAAGAGGCACGCGATATTATCGGGCCTGAACTTCGCGATACTGCGAAAGTGGACAGATATGATTCTGAGAGATTTGCACGTCTTGGGCATGAAGTGCCTAAAGGGACTAAGATTACCGGCAATGAGCCTAAAAATGAGCAAAACTATCAAGAAGAGGGTGGCGTTTTCATGATTAAAAAATTCGATAAAAAAGATTCGGTCGTTATTGACGACCCTCAAAGATAGGGAGTACCATGCAAGTAAAAAACAGATTAACCCCGTTTTTTGAAAATATCACTTTTGATAGAGAAGATAATGAGATGATCTTAAACTTCGGTCCTCAGCACCCTTCTGCTCACGGACAGCTTCGTTTGATGCTCCATCTTCAGCAAGAGATGATAGTAAAAGCTCATCCGGATATCGGTTATCTTCACCGCGGTATGGAGAAGATGGCTGAGAATATGATCTATAATGAGTTTATGCCTACAACAGACCGTATGGACTATATAGCATCATCTTCAAACAACTACGGATTTGCTCTGGCGGTCGAGAAACTTGTAGGTCTTGAAGTTCCTCGCCGTGCTAAAGTTATCCGTATGATGCTTCTAGAGATCAATCGTCTTATGAGTCACCTTTTCTGGCTGGCTACTACTGCGCTTGATATCGGTGCTATGACGGTATTCCTTTTTGCATTCCGCGAGAGAGAGTATCTTATGGACATCATCGAGGGGTACTGTGGAGCGAGACTTACTCACGCCGCTATACGTATCGGCGGAGTTCCTCTTGACATCCAAGACACTTTTATTGCTCAGCTTAGAACATTTTTGGACAAGCTTCCTGCAAACATAAAAGATTATGAAGATCTTCTTGACACTAACCGTATCTGGTTGATGAGAATGGAAGAGGTTGGAACAATCTCTACTGAGATGGCACTTTCATGGGGCTGTACAGGACCGATGCTAAGAGCATCAGGCGTTGCTTGGGACATCCGTAAAGAAGAGCCGTACGAGCTTTACGATGAAGTAGAGTTTAAAGTACCTTACTCTGACAAAGGCGACAACTTTGCAAGATACCGTATATATATGGAAGAGATGAGAGAGTCTGCAAAGATCCTTTACCAGACAATCGACATGTATGAGAAATGTGTAAAAGACGGACAGACAGAGTTAATGGCTCATGCACCGAAGTATGTGTCTGCTCCAAAGCTTGACATTATGACGCAGAACTACTCTTTGATGCAGCACTTCGTTCTTGTAACACAAGGTATGAGACCTCCTGTCGGAGAGGTTTATGTGGCAACTGAGTCTCCAAAAGGTGAACTTGGTTTTTACATTAACTCTCAAGGCGGACCTTACCCGTACAGACTAAAGCTCCGTGCACCTTCATTCTGGCACACTGGGATTTTAACTGACCTGCTTCCTGGTCACTATATTCCGGATGTTGTATCAATTATCGGTACGACAAACATCGTATTTGGAGAGGTAGACCGCTAATGAAAAGATATGATTTAAGACACCTAAAAGATAATTTTGAGCCTAGAATGAAAGAGATTTTATCGTCTCATAAAGCTGGGGAAGTTGCAATCTTTTTATTTGAAATCGGCGATTTTTCTCCGATTCAAAGATCTGCGGATTTGGTAAAAGAGTGTGGGTATGAGTTGTTAAACTCTTTAAAGTTCAACGAAGTCGACTGGACTATCGTGACAAAAAAATAAGCAGGATCTAAATTTTGAGCAAAGTATATTTTTCTACTTGGAATGGTGAGTTTATAAATAATATTAACACACCTGCAGAGGAGTGGAAAGAATCAGCTTACAACCTACCGGCACAGTATGACTCTCATCGTGAATCAAAAGCTTTCATCGGATGGGACGGTGTTGCACTTTTTGATGAAGATGTGGATGTTATCCGTCTTGCGATGGAGTATGCTGCACAGTATCAAGAGTACTCTGAGGCGTGCGGAAGATGTGCACCGGGGCGATGGGGCGGACGTATTTTATATGACCAGCTTGACAAGATTGCACGCGGTGAAGGAAGTAAAGCTGATTTGGACCATTTAAAAGAGATCGGTAAAAGTATGCAGATCACTTCGAAATGCGAGATCGGGAAAACAGTTCCAAATCCTATTATTGATCTTATGACCCATTTTGAAGATGTTTTTTTAGAGTGCATAAATGAGCAAAAACCCTCAAAGCATTACCATGATGAGATCGGGTATATTGCAAAAATAACATCACCGTGTTCTGATGCTTGTCCGTCTCACGTAGATATTCCGGCATACATCGAGGGAGTAAGAGACCTTAGAATGGATGACTCTCTTATGGCTACTCGTCAAACTATGCCTCTTGCGCACGTTTGCGGCCGTGTTTGTCCTCATCCTTGTGAAGATGCATGCCGTCGTACCAACCTTGACGAGCCTATCTCTATTATGGCGCTTAAACGCTTGGGCGCAGATTGGGAAACTGATCATGGGTACGACTTCTTTCACCCTATGGAGAAAAAACCAAGTGTTGGCAAGAGAGTTGCGGTTATCGGTGCGGGTCCTGCTGGACTCACAACTGCTTACTACCTTGCGGCCGAAGGTGTAGATGTCGATGTTTACGAGGAGCTTCCTGTACTCGGCGGAGAAGTCGCAGTTGGTGTTCCGGAGTACAGAATGCCGATAGACAAGTACAATAAAGACATCGAATGCGTTAGAGACATGGGTGTTAACTTTATAACTAACTCTAAGATCAACGCCGACGATATGAGAAGATTTGAAAACGAGTATGATGCGACAATGGTCGCAACAGGGACAAGAATCTCCAAAAAAGTCTATTGTGAAAATGAGAGACCTGAGATCAAAGGTTACTGGGGTGCTATCGACTTCTTGGATAAAGTAAATCTTTATGAGAAATACGGTTACACAATTTCAAAAGAAGAACAAGAGAAAAATCTTCTTACTACAGACTATGTAGATTTAACAGGCAAGACAGTTGTCTGTGTAGGAGGCGGTTTCACATCTATGGACGTTGTTCGCTGCGCAATCAGAGCAAACGCGAAAAAGGTCTATATGATTTACCGTAGAGATGAGAAGACTATCATCAAAAACACTACCTATGAAGAGTATCACGAAGCTGTAGAAGAGGGCGTGGAGTTCCTTTTTCACTCTGCAGTCGCAGAGATGAGAGACGAAGATGATATTTTAAAATCGCTCCTGATCGACAAGTTTGAACTGGTTCCTGATCCAAACGGAGGCCGTGCAGAACTTGTAAAGATAGAGGGCGCTTCTTATGTGATTGAGGCTGATTATCTTATTCCTGCGGTTTCGCAATCGGCTGACCTTAAGCTTCTTCCTGAAGAGTGGGAGATTGAGAAGACTTCATGGGCAACCATAAAGACAAACGGCAAAGACTACATGACTTCTCGCAAGGGTATCTTTGCATCAGGAGACTGTGAGTACGGTCCGATGACTATCGTAAATGCGGTAGGACAGGCAAAACGTGCGGCTTCGGTTATGGCACGTTATGTTCAAACGGGCGAGATCACTTTAACAGATGAAGAGATTATGGAAGACCACCTAAGAAAACTTCGCGTTTACGATAAAAACGAGAAGGTAACGGGATGGCTGCCTGGTGTTGCAAGACAGCACTCGACAGTACTTGATGTTGAAGATAGAAAGTACAACAACAAAGAGGTAAACCTGGGCTTTACCCAAGAAGAAGCTATGAGCGAAGCAGAACGCTGTATGCGTTGCTACTATATTGCAATGGTACAGGCGTAAAGGATGGGTGCTATGAATAAAGTGATTAATTTTACGATTGACGGCGTCCAGGTTCAGGCTCAAAAAGGCGAGACTATCTTGACGGTAGCGCGTAAGAACAACATATATATTCCGACTATGTGCTATATCTCTAAAACGACTCCGTGTGCTTCTTGCCGTATGTGTGTTGTCGAAGCAAAAGGTGTTGATGGCTTTGTTTTAAGCTGTAATACTCCTCCGACAGAGGGTGTAGAGATTATTACAAACAACGATGCGCTTCAAAATGAGAGAACAAACATTATGAAACTTTATGATGTCAACCATCCTCTTGAGTGCGGTGTATGTGACAAATCGGGAGAGTGTGATCTTCAGAACAAGACACTGGAGTTTAACGTAGAGCGTCAAAACTTTTCTGCTCGCGATCAGCTTCGCCCTTTGAAAAAATGGGGTCTTATAGATTATGAACCTTCACTCTGTATTATGTGCGAGAAGTGTGTACACGTATGTAACGAAGTTATAGGCGATGATGCTATAGAAGTTCAGTTCGGCGGGTACAAATCTACCATCATCCCTAAAGGAAGCGATGTTCTTGATTGTACGTTCTGCGGTGAGTGTATTGCAGTTTGTCCTGTTGGC
>JBFEYZ010000027.1:0-13821 GCA_041561855.1 Sulfurimonas sp.
GTAGTGAATCTAAAAGGAGATATTGTCTACGTAAGAGAGGACGGCTTGACTTTTGAGACGCAAAAAGCACTCTATAACAAAAAAACGGCAATAGCTACGGCAGACGGAAAGTTTGTACTTTATAGGGATGCAAACAGAGTAACGGGAGAGAAATTAAAGTATAATGACTCTCTAGAGAGAGTAGAAGCAAAAAATGTAAATGCGATATATAAACTAGAAGAGAGCAAGAGATGAAAAAGACAATTTTTTTAACAATTTTTTTAGCGGTAGCGCTGTTTTCACAGGAGCTAAAAGTAAAAGCCAAACTTTTTAACGCGGATCAAAAAACAGGCGTATCAGTTTTTGAAGGCGACGTTAATATAATAAGAGGCAATGATGAGCTAAACGCATCTATGGTAACCATATATACCAATGAAAAGCAGGAACCGACAAAGTTTATTGCTGAAGGCAATGCCTCTTTTAAGATTAAGACGTTAGAGGGCGCACAATATGAAGGAAAAGCTCAAAAAGTCGTATACCTTCCGCAGGAGAAGGAGTATCACTTTTTTAAAGAGGTCCATCTAAAGCAGATCAACGAAAAAAAAGAGATCATAGGAGAAGAGGTCATTCTTAAAACCATAGAGGGCAAAGCTTATGCAAAGGGTGCAGAAAAAGAGCCTGTAATCATGATATTTAATATGGCGCAAGATAGCAATAAGAGTAAAAATGATTGAGATTGTTGATGCAAAATTTGTTACATCGGCAGCAGATATAAATGGAGCTCCGCCAAGCGATGAACAGAATGAAGTTGTTTTTATGGCGCGCTCAAATGTCGGAAAAAGCTCATTGCTCAATGCTCTTAGCAACCATAAAGGCTTGGCTAAGGTCTCCTCTACACCGGGGAAAACAAGGCTTATAAACTATTTTGACATAACTTTTATAGACAGAGACGATTCCTCGAAAACTGTAGCAAAATTCGTTGACTTGCCGGGTTTCGGATATGCAAAAGTGTCTAAATCGATAAAGCATGATTGGGAAAAGAATCTAACCGACTATATATCGCAAAGAAAGCAGATAAAACTTTTTATCCATCTAATTGACTGTAGGCATCCTCACTTAGAGATTGACAGATCGGTAAGTGATTTCTTGCTTGAACATGCTGATGAGACGCAGCAGATAATGCAGATATTTACAAAAATAGATAAGCTAAACCAGAAAGAGCAAAATGCTCTGAAAAAAGAGTTTCCGCAGGCTTTGATGGTCTCAAGCTCCAAAAAGAGAGGTCTGCAGAAGATAGTGACGATAATTTACGATGTTTTAAAAGGGGCGGCGGATGAATAATGTTGAGTTTTCAAAAGCAAAACTGTCAGATATTGAAAATATGCAAAAACTTGTTATTCCTGAAGTTGAATCAGGCCTTATTTTAGCCAGAAGTTCGGATGAGATAGCAACAAATATAAGATCATATATACTTGCAAAAGAGGATGGAGAAATTGTCGGCTTCTGCGCTTTGCATATTCATACTCCTTCACTTGCAGAAATTAGGTCGCTTGTAGTAAAAGAGAGCAAAAGAGGACGACAAATAGGAGCAAGTTTAGTCTTAAGAGCGATAGAAGAGGCTCGAACTCTTGGTCTGCAAAAAGTTCTAAGCTTAACTTACAGACAAAAGTTTTTTGAAAACCTCGGATTTGTAGAAATTCCAAAAGAGTCACTGCCTGAACACAAAATATGGGCCGACTGTATTAAATGTAAGCACTTTCCTGTATGCAACGAAGTATCTCTAATCAAAACTCTTTAACACCGCTTTTCTATGCTGTGCTGTTTGTCGTATATACCGCTCTAAGTGGCATATACCTGTTTTTGCCGCCTCTTTTTGCTATTTTATACCTTCTTTTTTCAAAAGCACTTAAGCAAGAGGATGTAGTTTTACTTTTGCTGGTATCTGCTTGTCTTCTTTTTTTTGAAGCACAAAACAGTTATATGCTCTTTAGTACAATTATATATTTTGCTCTTATACACAAGTATGTTATTCCGAAAATAAAACAGAATTTCAATTGTAACGTATGTATCAATCTATCAATTGTACTCTTGGTATACATAGGTTTTTTTCTTTTCTGCTCCCTTTTGTCCAATATATTTTTGCTACCTATGCCTAGTATAAACTACTATGTGCTTTACTATATGGCGATAGAATTTTTTATTTTGAGTTTGATATGAAAGTAAGATTTATACTGTTTGTATTTATTGCAACTTGGCTCGCACTTTTAGTGAGAGTTTTTATGCTCTCGGTCGAATCAAATACCTACTATGAAAAACTCTCTTACGACAATACGATAAAAACTGAACAGATACCGCCTGTTAGAGGTGAGATACTAGATACCAACAACAAGCCCGTAGCAATAAACGAACTCGGCTTTAAGATACAGCTGGCTCCGCATCTTACTCTTAAAAAGAACCAGTATATTTTTGATGAGGAGATAAATACTCTTATCGGGCTGCTGCCTAATTTAAATAGAGAAAAGATTATAAAAAGCTACAAAAAAACTGATTCCTACTATAACCATAACTTTATAGATATCGTAGACTTTGTATCATACGAAGAGATAATGCCTGTTTACTCGATCCTAAACCTTAGAGAAAATATAAATATTGTCTCATCTCCAAAAAGATTTTATCCATATAATGAAGTGGCTGCGCATGCTATAGGATATGTGTCACGTGCAAACAAGAGCGACATTAAGGATGACAAACTTCAGGAGCTAATAGGCTATACCGGCAAATCAGGCATTGAGAAGTATTACAACACATACCTGCAGGGAGAGGCTGGCAAAAGAGAGATAAAGGTAAATGCAAACAACCAGGAGATAGAGGAGCTATCAAGCGAACCCGCCGTAGAGAATAGAAAATTAACACTAAACATAGATATTGAACTTCAAAAATATATCTCATCACTCTTTGTCAAAAAGTCAGGTGCAGTTATTGTAATGGGCGTGGACGGTACCATTTTATCTGCAAGCAGTTTCCCGGAATATGATCTAAACACATTTGTTACCGGTATCAGCTACGATGAGTGGGACAGGCTGTCCAACAGTCTTGAAAAACCTTTTACAAACAAACTTGTCCACGGGCTGTATCCGCCTGGTTCCGTTATAAAAACAGGACTTGGTCTTATCTATATCACAGCACCTGAAATAGGTCCAAACTGGGGAGTGTACTGTACATCGTCCATGCCTCTTGGTAAAAGGGTATTTAGATGTTGGAAAAAAGACGGGCACGGAAATACCGGAATTACAAAAGCCGTAAGAGAGAGTTGTGATGACTATTTCTACAAAGGAAGCATTCAACTCGGTATCAAAAAGATGAGTGACGGGCTTATCAGATACGGTCTTGGCAGAAAAACAGGCGTTGACCTGCCTAATGAGTTTATAGGCACCGTACCGTCAAGAGAGTGGAAAAGAAAAAAATATAATAAAGCGTGGTATATAGGAGAGACTGTAAATACGTCTATTGGGCAGGGTGATTTCTTAACAACACCTATGCAGATGGCACAATTCACCGCACTTATGGCAACCGCTAAGCTTCCAAAGCCGCATTTTGCAAAGATGATAGGAGAGAAGGAAGTCCAGCCTGAGTTTGAAGATGTATTAAGTGAAGATGAGTTGAGAAAACTGCCGATTATACAAAAAGCTATGTATGAAGTCTGTAACTATCCAAGCGGAACAGCAACAGGCTACTTAAGCTCAAAAGTAAAGATAGCAGGAAAAACAGGAACTGCTCAAGTGGTCGGAATTCTGCAGGATATCAAAGAGAGAGAGCTGGAGCATGAAATGGAGTATTATACCCGTTCTCATGCATGGTTTGCGACCTACGGGCCTTATGATGATCCTCAATACGTAGTTTTGGTTATGGTCGAGCACGGAGGGCACGGAGGGGCAGCGGCAGGTAAGATAGTATCCAATATTTATAACAAGCTTTTAGAGATGGAATATATTAAAAAATAGACACTAACTACATAGATGCAGCCAGCAGGTCTATTAAAGAGGATTTTATAAAGAAACTTGTTGCTATGCAACTGCGTTTTCTGAAGAAACTCACAAGGAGTTTTGAATAAAGAGGGCGAGTATTATTAACAAAAATATCGCTCCAGCTCTGTTGTAGAGTTTGTTTGCCAAGATAAAGACAAGCGTTAACGAAGCTGCTACCATTATAAAAAGATCGAATTTTGTTGCAACAAGATCGACCAGAAGAGGGCTTACAAGCGACGCCGAACCAAGTACCATCGAAAAGTTTGCAACATTTGAACCTATAATATTTCCTATGCTCATCTCCGCATTGCCTTTTTTAATCGCCACTACGGATACAACAAGCTCAGGCAGAGATGTTCCAAGCGCTATAAGGAAAAGCCCTATGATCCACTCGCTGACGCCAAAAGACCTAGCTATATTGGTACCGCTCTCTACAACAAAATTTGCTCCACCGATCGTTAAAACAAAGCCTACGACAAGAAGAGCAATAGTTAATCCCCAGTTGAACTTCTCTTTGGCTAGCTCTTCATCAATATCGCTCTCAAGAGTCTCTTTTGAGCTTCCAAATAAGAATATAAGATACGACAACATCAGAAGCAGATATAAAATACCGTCTACTCTGCTTATTTTGCCGTCTTGGATCATTATAAAAAATATAATTACAGGAATAACTATCCAAGCACTGTCCAAAGAGAAAAGATCTCTTTTTGGAGCCATATTTTTAGATATTAAAAAGACAACCCCAAGCACAAGTGTAATGTTAAAAATAACACTGCCGACGACGTTTGCAACTGCCATATCACTCTTACCGGCATATGATGCCATCATAGAAGCTGCCATCTCCGGAAGAGATGTTCCAAAAGCTATTAGTGTAGCCCCTATCACATAATGTGATATATTAAAATGAAGAGCTATTCTCTCAGACTCTTTTATAACAAAATCAGCCCCGTAAATAAGGGCCGTCATAGCAGCTATAAAGATTATAAAATCCATATAAATTATCCTTCTGTTCTTACTATTAAGCTTTTTGGCAAATGAAATTTCTCTATTAGCTCAGCCTCTTTGATTCTCATCTCACCGTTATCTACCTCATGGTCATATCCTAGAAGATGAAGCATTCCGTGAATAAATAGAAGCGCCAATTCATCATCTACGCTATGCCCAAACTCTTTTGAATTATCTTGAAGATAAGAAGAGGAGATAACAATGCTCCCAAGCGGACTCATAGGCATTTGCTCATAGGGAAAGCTAAGCACATCAGTGTCTTTGTCTATGTTGCGATGAGTTTTGTTTATCTCTCTCATCTCTTTTGCATCGGTAATAATGAGCTCTATCTCTTTGTCTGTCAAAAAGTCGGCTATCGCTTCTATTATTTTTGTTTCTATATTTAATGTAGTTCTGTTATCAAGTTCAATCATAGCCGTGATTATATCAAATAAGGTGAAAGATTATGCAAGATG
This sequence comes from Sulfurimonas sp., assembly GCA_041561855.1. Classification (GTDB taxonomy): domain Bacteria; phylum Campylobacterota; class Campylobacteria; order Campylobacterales; family Sulfurimonadaceae; genus Sulfurimonas. The sequence continues at coordinate 5,465 of JBFEYZ010000027.1, forward strand.
AGCGGTAAATCCGCACATCTTTTGTAAGATAATGTTTAAGCGGTAATATTTAAATTTATACCTAAGCCGTTTTTTTGAGCTGCTATCTTTTGAGATTCTTCGTTAGAACTCTCTAAAACTTTTAAGACTTGCTGCTCCTGTGTCTCCATAGCTTTTTTCATTACTTCAATATGTGTTGAAGATGGAGCTGTTGCTCCTGAAGATGAAACATCCATAGTGTCCCCTTTATCCGTATATTTTTTTATTATATAGGTTGTTTCTTTCAATGAAGGTTAAAATATTATGTTAAAATATTTTTATGATAATGAAAAATAAAATAGCACTCTGCATAATGAGCGGAGGTATGGATTCAACACTTAGTGCCTACATGATGAAGAAGAGAGAATATGAGATTGTCGCTCTTCATTTTAATTACGCGCAAAGAACACAAACAAAAGAGCTGGAGTGCTTTCATGCAATATGTGATGAATTAAAGGTCTTAAAAAAATATGTTTTAGATCTTGATTTCTTTGCCCAGATCGGCGCTTCAGCATTGACCGATACAGAGATAGAAGTTCCGACAGGCGGTTTGCAAGAGGGTGTGCCCGTTACATACGTACCTTTTAGAAACGGTATATTTTTAAGTATGGCGGCGGCCATAGCAGAAAAAGAGAGTGCCGAAGCGATAGCTATAGGCGTAGTAGAAGAGGATAGCAGCGGCTATCCGGATTGCAGGGAGTCTTTTATACAGAGTATGCAGCAAAGCATAAATCTAGGAACAAAAGATGAGACGAATATTGTGATTGAGATGCCTCTTGTGCATCTAAAGAAATCTCAAATAGTCAAACATGCGCTTGAGCTTGACGTACCGCTTCATCTTACTTGGAGCTGCTACAAGAGTGAAGATAAAGCATGCGGAGTTTGCGACAGCTGCCGTCTGCGATTAAGAGGCTTTGAAAAAGCCGGAGTAAAAGATCCGATTGAGTACCGATAAAATACTATTTAACGACTTGGAAATTTTGCATCTTTGCAAGCCAAATCTAAAGAACAGCTATATAAGTGTGAAAAAAAACGGGCAGATCACACTTAAAACACCAAAAGTTTCAGGCAGTTATATAAATAGTCTTCTTTTAAAAAAAGAGGACTGGATAAGAAAACAGCTAAAGACTGCAATGGATAATCCGCCAAAAACATTTAATCTTCAAGACGAGATACTGCTTTTTGGAGAAGTCCTAAGTATTGATTGTCATGAAGCTTTTGATCTAAGAGAGAGTTTAAGCAAAATAGACACATCTAATACAAAGAGTGTGCTTAAATGCTATGACAGATACTATAACATGTACGCAAAAAGTCATATTACGCAAAGAGCAGGGCACTACGCCAAAGAGATGAACCTTGAATACAGCGCTCTAAAATTTAAAAAGATGAAAAGCCGATGGGGAAGCTGTAACTCAAACAGAGTCATAACTTTTAATACCGAGCTTATAAAGATAGATAAAAAGCTTATTGATTTTGTGATTGTCCACGAGTTGGCTCATCTGGTACATATGAACCACTCCAAAAAATTTCATGAACTTGTCAGTAGATATATTGAGGATTCTCGAGTGTTGAATCAAGAGTTAAGGCATCTCTCTCTTTGGCTTTAAAGTAGCTAAGCTCATATCTGCTTGAAGGCGACCATAACATCCATCCGCTTGTATTTGTGTCCATAGCTGCTCTTATTTGCTCGTTTATCTCAAAATAATTGTACTCAATTTTCGTGTGGGCATAATCTTTAAAAGATTGCAGCCAAGGTCTGAGCCTTTTTGAGTCGATTTTATCCTCTATGTTTTTTAAACTTCTATAGATAACCGCATGTGGATGCTCGGACGGATTTTCAAGTCCGAACGATCCTTTTGAAAACCCTGAAGGGTAGAGCATAGGAGATATATAGTCTGCATATCTGGAGAGAGGTTCTATCATCTGTCCTATGCCCATATCGTTATTCTCCCAACAGATATTTCCATAAGTGTCTACAGATATAAAAACGCCATATTTTCTCAGTCTGCTTTGCGCCAGTTTTAAAAATTCGCTTATTGCTTCAACTCGGCTCTCCTGCGTGCTCTCTTTTGAAAAACTAAGCCCCTCTTTTGCAGGAAAACGAATGTAGTCAAAATTTATCTCGTCAAAACCGACCTTTGCCGCATCTTGGGCAATTGAAATGGTGTATTCATGAGACCTCTTGTCAAACGGGTCTACCCATGCCATCTCATCATGATTTCTCCATAGAGTTCCGTCACTCTTTTTGATCGCATATTCGGGATTATTGGAAGCTTGAAGCTCATCTTTAAATGTTACGATCCTTGCAATTGTATAGATGTTTTTTGACTTCATAAGCTTAATAAAGTGTTCTATATCTCTGTTTGTTCTGTCCTTGTGTGCGCCGTAACCGTTTGCTTTTTCAAAGGAGGTTTTATATGATGTTGAACCGTACTCGCTCTTGACATCAACTACAATGGAGTTGATTTCTGTTCTGTTTATAATATCCAAAATCTCTTTGAGTCTTGGAGAGTTGTTGCTCGCACGCCAAAAACTTAGATAGAGTGCTTTTACCGTGATAGGCTCAATTGCAATTATAGTGGTATTGATCTCTTTTGTAATCGTATATGGTCTGTATCCGTACGCTTTTATAAAGATTTTATCTTCTTCGCTCTGGATTGTAAAAGTTCCGTTCTCATCACTTTTTACACTAAAAAGCGAGTCGCTTACAGTAGCATTTGATATAGGCAAAGATGTCGTTTTATCGATTATAACTCCACTGAACGAACCCCATAAAATGGCCTCAAACATAAGTAAAGATAGTATTAACTTTCTCAAAATAGAAGCGCTTTGTTTATCTCTCATTTAAAAAATACCTCAAACTTGCATCACTCCACTCCTTTGAGAGCTCCAAATAGCTCTCTATGGAGTTATAAACTTTTTTAAAGTCACTGTTTTTATCACTAAGCTCAGCTATGACCTCTTTTAGAGCTTTTTTACCCTCGTTTATGACATCCTTTGGAAATTGATGGATGGAGATATCGAGCTCTTTTAATTGCTTGAGTGCTTTGATGTTTTCATTATGAAACTCATATGCCATATTTGAATTCATCTCGCTTGCAGCGACCTCTATCATAGACTGCTGCTCATAAGATAGTTTAGCATAAAACTGTTTGTTAAACGTAAGCTCTAAAATTGAGCCCGGTTCATGCCACCCCGAATAGTAGTGGGGAGCAACTTTATAAAAGCCCATTTTGATATCTAATGCAGGTCCTACCCATTCGGTCGCATCAATAACCCCACGTTCTAAAGAGGTGTATATCTCTCCTGCAGGAAGCAAGACGGAATTTACTCCCATTTTGGAAAAGACCTCTCCGCCAAGACCTGGAATCCTCATCTTAAGACCCTGCATATCTGCAAGTGAATTTATCTCTTTTGCAAACCATCCGCCCATCTGAATATTTGTATTTCCGCCCATAAACGGATGAAGATTATATCTGGCGTACTGTTCTCTCCATAGTTCCATCCCGCCGCCAAAAAGCATCCATGAGTTTATCTCCTCGGCAGTAAAACCGAAAGGGATACCGCTATATAGTGAAAAGGCGCTGTTTTTTCCTTTCCAGTAGTATGGACCTGAATGAAAAGCATCAATTTGACCGCTTGAACATGCATCAAAGACAGCCAGATCAGGTATAAGAACATTTTTTGGATATATCTTGACATCTAAAGAGCCGCCGCTGATATCATGCAGTCTTTTTGCAAATCTCTCTACACCGATACCCATAATAGGAAAGTGTGCCGGCCAACTTGTTGCAAGCTTAATAGTGGTTTTTTTGTTCTTGTTTATATTTACTGTTTTTGTGTCGCTCTCTTTTTTACCGGGATGCTTTGAGTAATCTATCGCTTCTCTATTGCTCTCGTTACATCCAACCAGAACGATGGATGCAGAGGCCGTCGTCGCTGTTGTAAAAAAGTCTCTTCTGTTCATTATCTTCTTTCCGGTTTGAAAATTTCTAATTTTATCATTGTATCTAAAAATCCATTATGAGCTGAGTCTGCCTGGAGAGAGGCTTGTTGAGTATTGCTTTATCCACCCCTGCAATTAGTGCAAAGTGGAAGCTATTGCTCTTTAGTATATTTATAATGTCTTTTTCGTTTTTATAACTAAAAACATTTACGTTCCTGTTTTGTTCTGCATGATATGGAATAATAAATATTATTTTTGCCCATGAAGCATGGCGTTCCAAGAAAAGGATCTGTGAATCTATAAGACTGACATTCGGTTCAAATATAAGTACCTTGTCGCTGGTTCCAAAGTTTTTGGCTTCAAGCTTTTTATTTGTAAAAACAGCTTCAAAATGCTCTATCGGAGTAAATTTTTTAAGTTTATAATTTATCTTCAGCGTTTTAAAAAAGTGCAGCAGCTCTTCTAAATAGGATATAAAAAAAGGAGAGATCAATTGTCTTTCATAAAATATATCATCATATATAAAGGATGTCTCAAAAAGCGTCTGTTCCATAATTTCTATTGGGGCAAAAGGTCTTTTTGGCATAGTTTTTACAGATGCAAATACCGTAGAGTCCGTAAGAGCAGGGCAGAATAGTACTATGCTTCTGCTCTGTATGTCCCACAAAGTCTTAAAAAGTGATCTCAAGTCACCTTTGATCGGAAGAAAATTTGTTTCTGTGATTACCTGCATGGAGAGCTTAAGCACGATCTCATTACACTCATAAGCTACGACCTCTTTTTCGATCATCTTAAATCTGAGCAGTTTTTTTAAAGCCGTATCAAGAGAGTCAACTCTCATCCATGCTATTTCAGGATCGATAATGTCAGCTTTTTCTTCAAACACAATCCCATAAGCGCCGTTTTCAACTGCTAAATGAATATCATCAGGATCAAAAGCAAAAAAAAGATCACCTCTTTTTACTTTTGAAGCTTCAAAAACAGTGTTTTCAAAGCTGTATATGCATGGATCGTTAAGAAGAGTTGCTTGTGTAAGTGCTAGAAAGTTTTCAAGTCTCATCCAATAGGCGTGCCTGCTTTTTTAGGTTTTTCAGGTCTTACTAAACATAGACCATCTTCATCCTTGGCAGCAAGAAGCATTCCTTCAGAGATCATACCCATGAGTTTTGCAGGTTTAAGATTTGCTACCACACAAACCTGAGTATTTAGTAGAGATTCTGGCGTGTAAAACTCTCTTATGCCTGCAACAACCTGTCTTGGTTTTTCTTCACCAAGATCAACTTGAAGCTTTAAAAGTTTTTTACTCTTCGGAACTTCTTCAGCCTCCACGACTACTCCGACTTTGAGAGATGTCTCAAAAAACTGTCCTATCTCAATAAGATTATCTTCCTCTTTTTTACTCTCCTGTTCCGCTTTAGCACTCTCATCGGTAATATCTGGATGAGCAAGCGGAGCTTCAGGCATCAATGGCTCTTCAACGCGCGGGAATAGAGGAGGGACAGGCTTGATATTAAATAATTTCAACAGTTTCTTCTCTTTTATAAGTTCTATATAGCTCTTATGATCGATAGTGAAGCTTAGAGCATCGGCAATAATATTTGTAGTCTTTGGCATAACAGGGGAGAGCATAACAGAAGCTTTTGCCAGAATATTAGCAACAAGCGCTACCGTTGCGAGTGCTTCGTCTTTTTTGCCTTCTTTCATCTTAACCCACGGAGCGTGCTCTTCTATGGCTTTATTTCCGATCGAGAAAAGTTTCCATAACTCTTCTAAATATCTATGTGTCTGTAGATTCTCCATGTAAGCATCAAGAGAGTCTAAAACCGTATTCATAGCATCTATCTCTTTTGTATGATACTTTAAAACATCTACACTGTCTATCTCGTAGTCCGAATATTTGCCGCTCATTCCTATTATACGGTTCAGAAGGTTACCAAGATCGTTGCTTAATTCAGAGTTGATCCTATCTATAAACGCTCTTTGAGAGAAGTCACCGTCCTGCCCAAAAGGCACCTCCCTAAGCATAAAGTATCTTAAGTTCTCAACTCCGTAAGCATTGGCAACTTCCCTTGGAGACACTACATTGCCTTTTGACTTGCTCATCTTTTCGCCGTCTCTTGTCCACCATCCATGTGCACCGATATGCTGAGGAAGAGGTAGCTCTAAGCTCATTAAAAATGCAGGCCAGTAGATTGCATGAAAACGGAGGATATCTTTACCTACAAACTGCACAGATGCAGGCCAGTAGCGCATATTTGCATCATCTTTGCCATATCCCAGAGCAGTTATATAGTTTAAAAGCGCATCCAGCCAAACATACATAACATGTTTGTCGTCTTTGATCGACTCAGGCATCTTTACGCCCCATGTAAAAGATGTTCTTGTCACTGATAGGTCACGGAGACCGCCCTTTACAAAGTTTATAACCTCATTCGCACGTGAGCGCGGCATTATAAAATCTGGATTATCGGTATAGTGCTTTAAAAGTGCATCTTCATACTTTGAAAGTCTAAAGAAATAACTCTCCTCTTTGATAATATTTGTGCTTCTGCCGCAATCAGGACAAAACTCTCCGTCAACAAGCTGAGTCTCTGTAAAAAAGGTTTCACAGCTAACGCAGTAGTGCCCTTCGTAAAAATCTTTGTAAATATCGCCCTTGTTATACATAACTTCGAAAGCTTTTTGAACGCCTATCTTATGATCTTCATCCGTTGTACGGATAAATTTGTCGTAGCTTATCTCAAAATCATCCCACAGATTTTTAAATCCGGCACTTATCTCATCTGCAAATTGTTGTGTCGGTTTGGAGTTTTTTTGAGCAGACTCCTCTATCTTTTGGCCGTGCTCGTCAGTGCCTGTTAGAAAATAGGTGTCTTCGCCTTTTAATTTTTCATATCTTGCCATAGAATCTGCTATAAAAGTAGTGTAAGCATGACCTATATGCGCCTCGCCGTTTACGTAATAGATAGGGGTTGTTATATATTTACTCAATTTTTCTCCTTAAAATTCAAATCCACCGGTATCTCCCTTGGACATACTGTTGTAAACCGCTTTTACATAGTTTGTTCTTAGTTCGCACTCAAGATAAAGCTCGCATATGCTGCAGCTTGCCAGCTGTCTCTCTTTTTGACACATCTGCAGCTTCTCCATCATCTCATCAAGATGAAGCTCAAATCTGTCCATCTCCGCCGCATTATTAGTTGTCTGCATATACTTCTTTTACTCTTTGTATTTCATATTTTGAACCGAAAAAACATGGAGATGTATCATGTATATGCGCATATCCAAGCTCCATCAGATCTTTTTTGCCGTCAATAGCCTCACCGCCTGCGGTTTTATATATAAATGCAAAAGGAAAGACCTCAAAAAGCTTGCGAAGTTTGCCGTCCGGTTTGTCGGAAGTTCCAGGATAGCTAAAAAGTCCTCCGCCTTTTAATAGGATCTGATGAAGGTCGGGAACCATTCCGCCCGAGTATCTAAGACGGTAACCCTCTGCAAAGAAGCTGTCCACAAGCTCTTTATGATAAGGCTTCCAGTTCTGCTGTGTTCCGCCCGGTGCATTTAACTTCCCTTTCTCGTTAAGACGAATCTCTTTTACAAACTCAAATTCATTGCCTTGGAGCAGATAAAGCTTTGTCTTGTTATGAGCAAATACCATCTCGACGCGTGGTCCAAAAACTACATAGCACGATGCAACCATATTTTGCGCACCAAAACCGTTCTCGTAGATGCCGAAAATTGAGCCGACGCTTAAGTTCACGTCTATTAAAGAGGAGCCGTCAAGAGGATCATAGGCAATAAAATATCTGCCGTCTTTGTGCAGCATAAGCTCTTTTTCTTTCTCTTCGCTTGCAATAGTATGAATAGAAGCTACGTTGGAGAACTCCTCTTCAATAATCATATCGCACTTTATATCGAGCTGAAGCTGCGTCTCTCCGGAGCTGTTCTCCTGCTGTGAATAACCGATATCTTTCGTATCTATCGCATCTTTAATTCTAATGGCCGTTCTTTGTATGGCACTAAATATATCAGTCATCTATATTACACTTCCTTCGCATTTTTAAGTATCCAAGATATTACGTCTTCGCAATTGTTTATATCAAGAATGTCTATATTTTTTGGTAACTCATAATCACTCAAGTTTATACTTCCGTCTGTCGCTAAAGCGTCCATATAAGGAAAGTAATCACTATCTAGCTCATCCCTGAATACACTTATTCTCGGAAGAGGGAGGTTTTTTAGCCCCTCTACCAGCAAGATGTCAAAGTCGTTAAATAGCCTTACCATTTCGTCTAGCTCTTTGCGTCTGTGCGAAAAGTAGGTTGTACGGTTTGGAGATGTTACGATAACCTCTGCACCGGTATCTGAGAATTTGTAACTGTCTTTTCCTTCA
>JBFEYZ010000028.1:0-13810 GCA_041561855.1 Sulfurimonas sp.
GATATTGCGATAGAAGGTATGTTGTGCAAAACACCCTCCATTGCTCCTGCCGCAGTTCCTGAATAAGTAATATCCTCACCCATATTTGAGCCGCGGTTTATCCCGCTGATAAGCAAATCTGGTTTCGAATCTACAAACATGGTACTTAGTGCAAGATATACACAGTCACTCGGTGTTCCGTCGTCAAGTTTGAAGAAGTTGTCCTCTACTCCCACAAAACGAAGAGGCCGGATTATGGTAAGGGAGTGTCCGCATGCAGACTTCTCGCTTGCAGGTGCCACTACCGTAACCTCGATATCCTCTATCTCTTTAAGAGCTTCTACTAAACTCAAAAGCCCCTTTGCCTCATATCCGTCATCGTTTGTTACTAAAATTCTGTATCTTTTTTTCATGCCGTAATTCTATCATTAAAGTTTAAATTTTTTAATTAGGTGTAATTGCTACCTTTTTGGCATAAAAAATGCTACTGACGGGGAATGAAAACGCTCCTTATATCAATACTTTTATCTATGTCTGTTTTTGCCTCACAAATATCTGATATTGAGAACAGTTATAACACGCTAAACAGCGAAATAGATAAAATCTCTCCTATCTTAAGTACGGAAGAGAAGGTTCTTTTATACTATCTTGTTCTATCGACTCACGAGAAGATAACGACCGCACTATCTCTTGATGAGAGCAAGGCAAAAAGTCTGCAAAAGCTCCAAACCGAGACGCTAAAAACATTTGCAAAGCTTCATGAGCATAACAATAATATCACTGCTAAAGAGATAGAGAGGCTAAGAGAGCTCTACTCCAAGATGAGCCAAAGCGGACTCTCTCTTATAGAAGCCCAGGCAAAAAAAGGTCAAGATAAAGATATAAAAGAGAGAGTGATATATAAAGAAAAAGTAGTTTACAAGCAAGAGCCTCAAAGTCAAATTGCTCTTATAATCGCCGCAGCAGCATCATTTTTAACGGCTGTTTTACTTGGTTACTATCTTGTTAGAGCAAACTATATAAAGAAGAGAGAAAACGAAACTCAAAAAAGTCTGCTTCAAAAAGCAGAAGATGAGAGGGAGTCTCTTATTGATAATATTAAAAAGCTAAAAACGGAAATAGACTCTCTTAATAAAAAAGAACAAAAAAGTGTTCTAAGAGAGGAGAGCATAGTAGGTGAAAACAAAGCACTTTTAGAAAAGAACCGTGAGATTAGTGAGAGTTTCTCAGAGCTTAAGAAGAGACATGAATCTGAGAGCGAGACGCTAAACAGCAGAATAAAAGAGCTAAATAGCGAACTATCATCTATTACCCTTAAATATGCCGAAGATGACAAAGAGCCAAAAAATGATCTACATCTTGAAGATAAGCTCTCATCTTTGCAGCAGCAAAGCCTAGAGATATTCAATATACTGGATAAAATATCAGATATCGCCGATAAAACAAATCTGCTTGCGCTAAATGCCGCCATAGAAGCTGCAAGAGCAGGAGAACACGGGCGCGGATTTGCCGTAGTCGCAGACGAAGTAAGAAAACTGGCCGACACTACGCACGATACGCTTGGGAGTGCGAAGACAAATATTACTCTGCTTACGGATGCCGTATCATCCCTTAAAAACGAAACAAAAGAGGTCGGCTAAATAGAAGTACGGCGGGCTACTTGATAATATTACTTGACATTATAACTTCTATTAGTGTAAAATTGTGGCATTAAAATTGTATGAATTCTTACTCTTTCCCTATGCTAGTATCCGCAGGGCAAAATCTAAAAACATTAAGGCAGCTATCCTATGAGTGAAAACACTCCACAACAACCTCGCAAAAACAAAAGCAACAACTCAAAAACAAGAACACACAATCCTGTAAAAGGTGTCAGCGTTGAAGATCTGCGCGTAAAAGGCATAGATGAACTCACGGCAATGGCTGTTGAGCTAAACATCGACAATCCCAACGAGCTAAAAAGACAAGATCTTATCTTTGAAATACTAAAAGCTCAAACCGAACAGGGGGGATTTATCCTCTTTAGCGGAATTTTGGAGATAATGCAGGATGGTTACGGTTTCATACGCTCAATTGACAAAAGCTTTGATGAGAGTATAAACGACGCTTACGTCTCAAATACTCAAATACGTCGTTTTGCCCTTCGTAACGGCGACGTTGTAACAGGTCAGGTTCGCCCTCCGAAAGACCAAGAGAGATACTACGCACTTATCAAAATCGAAGCCGTAAACGGCCTTCCGCCGGAAGAGAGCAAAAAAAGACCTCTGTTTGAAAACCTCACTCCGCTTTATGCAACAGATCAAATAAAACTTGAATATAGAGAAAAAGGCTTAACAGGCCGTATGATGGACCTTTTTGCCCCTATCGGAAAAGGTCAGCGCGGGCTTATCGTAGCACCACCAAGAAGCGGTAAAACAGAACTTTTAAAAGAGATCGCCCACGGGATCACTCACAACCATTCTGAAATAGACTTAATGGTTCTTTTGGTTGATGAGAGACCTGAAGAGGTAACGGATATGGAGAGAAGCGTAAAAGGCGAGGTTTACAGCTCCACTTTTGATATGCCTGCCAAGAACCATGTGAAAGTTGCCGAGATGGTAATAGAAAAGGCGAAAAGACGCGTCGAGCTTGGTCGTGACGTAGTTATCCTGCTAGACTCGATCACTCGTCTTGCACGTGCTTACAATACGGTAACACCTTCAAGCGGAAAGGTTCTATCGGGCGGTGTTGACGCAAATGCTCTTCACAAACCAAAACGTTTCTTTGGAGCGGCTCGTAACATAGAAAACGGCGGAAGTTTGACAATCATCGCAACAGCTCTTGTAGATACCGGAAGCAGAATGGATGAAGTTATCTTTGAAGAGTTCAAAGGTACGGGTAACTCGGAAGTCGTACTTGACCGTAAAATTGCAGACAGAAGAATATTCCCTGCAATAGACATACTAAAATCTGGAACCAGAAAAGATGAGCTTCTTATCGGTCCTGAAGTTTTACAAAAAGTATTTATTCTACGCCAGATGATCCACAAGCAGGAAAACGAGATAGAGGCACTCAAGTTTGTCTACTCTACTATGGGCAAAAAAGCCACAAATGAAGAGTTCCTTGAAAGTATGAATACCAACCAGTAATGAAAGTCGGCGTATTTGACAGCGGCATCGGCGGCTTGACTGTTGTAAAATCTCTACTTGAGCATCGTCTTTTTGAAGAGATTATATACTTTGGAGATACCGCCAGAGTTCCTTACGGCATAAAAGATAAGACAACCATCATTCGTTATGCAATAGAAGCAGTAGAGTTTTTCAAAAATTTTGAGCTTGATATGATAATCGTCGCATGCAATACTGTGAGCGCACATGCCCTTGATGAGATGAGAGAGGTATCTTCCTGCCCTGTTATAGGCGTTGTAGAAGCCGGTATCTTGGCAACAGCCAATGCGCTTAAGAGCAAAGATTCAAATATACTTATTCTTGGTACAAAAGCTACAATCAATTCAAAAGCTTACGAGGTCGGCTTAAAAGCAGAGGGATTTAATAATCTTCAGGCAAAAGCAACGGGACTTTTTGTTCCTATCGTCGAAGAGGAGATTTATGAGGGCGAAGTATTGGAAGCTGCTTTTAGACACTATTTCAACGCTATTTCTTCGCCTGATGCAATAATACTTGGATGCACACACTTTCCTCTGATCTCAAAAGCTCTGCAAGAGCACTTCAGCAAAAAGAGCATACTTATCCACTCAGGAGACGCAATTGTCGAATATCTTGAAAAAGAGTTTGATTTTAGCAAAAAATATGATGAACCAAAACTGGAATTCTTTGCTTCAGAGAGTCCCGAGTCGTTAAGAATCATTGCAAAAAAATGGCTTGGCATATAATAACTTTTAGTTTTTTGTAATATTTATGAAATAATCAAGCGCTAACATTGCGCTATGAAACTAGAACTTCCTAAAAAATGGATTCGCAACTTAAAGACTCTAGATGTTGCGTTTCAACCTATCGTTAATATTCACACCGGAAAGATTTTTGCTGTCGAAGCACTTCTTAGAAATTATAAAGAGGTCGGCTTTAACTCAATTTTCGAACTCTTTGATGAAGTTTACAAAGACAACCTTCTCTACTCATTTGACTTAAAACTTAGAAAAAAAGCCCTTAAGAAGCTTACAACCGTAGATGATTATGAAGATATAAAACTATTTTACAACCTTGATAACAGACTCCTTGAGATGCCGAATTTTAAACATGGAAACACCGGCAAACTTTTGAAGCACTACGGCATAGGTAAAAACAGCATCTGCTTTGAGATCTCAGAGAGGCATGAGATCTCAAACAGCTCAAGAATGCAAGAAGTTTTGGAACATTATAAAAACGAAGATTTTTGTATAGCGATAGATGACTTTGGAGTCGGCTATTCAGGGTATAAACTTCTTTACGAGAGCAAACCTAACATCATTAAAATAGACAGGTTCTTCTTAAGCAACATACAAAAAGATATGAAGAAAAAGCTTATGGCAAGAAGTATTACCCATCTGGCAGTTCAGCTTGGCATCAAAGTAATAGCCGAAGGAATCGAGAGTAAAGAAGAACTTCTTACCTGCAGAGATATAGGATGCCATTTTGTCCAAGGATATTTTATTCAAAGACCGACTCTAAACGCATCAGAAATTTTAAATGAATATCCTCATATTTTAGATGTTTTAAACAGTGAAAAAAGAGTTACACAAAGCAGTTGCAAGATCGAAACATATTTAGATAAAAAACCTCCATTTTCTATTGATGCCGAGATGGGAAGTATAGTCGAATATTTTCAAAAAAATCCTCAGGCAGAGACTGTGATAATCGTAAATTCGCATAACGAACCTGTAGGTATTTTACAAGAAAACAAAATCAAGGAGTTTATCTACTCTCCTTACGGAAGGTCGCTGCTGACAAACAACGGTGCTAGAAAATCAAAACTAAAAAATCTTTTGGAGCCGTGTGGGATAACAGAGATAAACTGCGACATCTCCACCATAATTGAGCTCTTTTCAAATAACTCAGAGTCCATAGGCATTATCCTGACAAACAACTCGAAGTATTACGGATTTTTATCTGCAAGAGCAATAATCACCATAATGAATGAACAAAACATCATCCATGCAAGAGAACAAAACCCTCTGACAAAACTTCCAGGAAACTCTATGATTGAAAAGCTGATCTCAGAGATTATAGAGAGTGAAAAAACTTATATTTTATGCTACTTTGATCTTGATAACTTTAAAGCTTTCAATGACGTATACGGTTTTAGAAATGGGGACAGAGCAATTATACTTTTTGCGGATATTTTGAGAAAAAATCTATCCTCAGAGTTTTTCAAAGGGCATATCGGAGGGGATGACTTTTTTGTTGCCGTTGAATCAAGCGGCAAAAATGAAAAAAAATATATTAAGACAATATCCAAAATAGTAAAAAAATTTGAATCTGACGCAAGGGAACTATACTTAAAAGAGGACAAAGAGAGAAACTATATTATCTCCACGAACAGAGACGGGCATAAAACAAGATTCCCTCTTCTTTGTGTAAGTGCATCACTGCTTATAATTTGCGACAACACAAGCAAAAGAAGCGCCGACAGCATAAACAATATTTTGTCAATTCAAAAAAAAGTTGCAAAACAGGAGAGCAGCCATATCTCCATAAGCTCTCTGTTATGATTTTTTAACACTATAAATGTTAAAATCACTCCAACTAAAGACGGAGAGTATATGTGAGAGCGAGTTCAGAAGTATTAGCAAGAAAATATAGACCAAAAAACTTTGACGAGCTTATTGGTCAAGAGACGATTTCTCAAACTCTCTCGCTTGCACTTGATGCCAACAGACTCTCTCACGCCTATCTCTTTTCAGGTCTGAGAGGAAGCGGTAAAACTTCAACTGCGCGTATATTTGCAAAAGCCCTAATCTGCGAAACCGGCATAACCCATCAGCCGTGCGGAAGTTGTCAAAACTGCGTAGACTCTCTTGAAAACCGCCATATAGATATAGTTGAGATGGACGGGGCGTCATCCAGAAAGATAGATGACATAAGAGATCTTATAGAACAGACAAAATATAAACCATCAAGTGCTAGATTTAAGATATTCATTATCGATGAAGTCCATATGCTTACAAAAGAGGCGTTTAATGCACTGCTAAAAACGCTTGAAGAGCCGCCATCCTATGTAAAGTTCATACTGGCGACTACAGACCCTCTAAAGCTTCCTGCAACAATACTAAGCCGTACTCAGCACTTCAGATTTAAATCAATTGCCACAAATAAAGTGGTTGATCATCTGGCTCACATACTAAATCTTGAGGGCATCAAGTATGAAAACGAGGCCTTGGATATTTTGGCAAGAAGCGGAAGCGGAAGCCTCAGAGACACGCTTACACTGCTTGATCAAGCAATAATATACTCCAAAAACCATGTGGATGTACGTACAGTTACCGATATGCTGGGACTTGTAGATCCAGACTTTATAAGCAAGCTCTTTAAAGCAATTTTTGCAAAGGATTATGCAGCACTTGTAGAATTTACAAAGATATTAGAAGAGTATGAAGCCGAGATGGTCGTAGATGAGCTTATTGCCTACCTCAAAGAGAGGATGTACGCAGGTGATGCCCTCTACTCTACTCTTGTCCTTGATAGATTTTTCAGGATACTCAGCGATTCCAAATATCTCTTTAGCATAAATGCTGACGGCTCTTTCGTGCTCTCGCTTATATTTTTCAAAATGATAGAAGCACTCCGCATAAAAGAGGTAGACCAGATGATAGAGTCTCTTCAAAAAGAGATACAAAGACCATCCATCTCGTTTACTGCTCCTATAGAGCAAAGTGATGAAGATATTCATAACGAAAACACAGATGATCTTATACCGATAAGCGAGCAAAAGAGAGAAGAAGCACCGATATCAGAGAACCCTTATGCAAGAATGTTCGCTCAGCTGATAGCCAAACTAAAAGACAGAAGTCCAGAGCTTGGCGAGTGCTTTGAGAAAAGTATCTACTTTATCTCTTTTGAGAACAACATGCTTACATGGGAGAGCTGTGCAAACGATGATTGCAAAAGAGTTCTGACTCACGGCTACTCTGTAATAAAACAATTTGTCAGAGAGATTTTTGGATTTGAAACAAAAATAAAACATGAACCCTGCACAAAAGTAAGAGATGACGAGCAAGAGGAACAGGAGGAGAATGCTCACAAAGAAGCAGATGTCCAACAGTATGAGCAATCAACTTCGATGATAGAAGATGCCGAAATGGGCGGGAGTGCCAGCTGTGTAACAAACTGCCAAAGCAGTGATACAACCAGAGAGATCGATGCTGCAGAAATCAAAGATGAGCCTATGGTTCAAAAGGCGATAGAGCTTTTTGAAGCCAAAAAGATGACTATTCAGTCAAAGATCTAGCTCTTTATCATATTTTCAACACTAAAACTGAAAGTGGAGCCTTTGCCGAACTCTGAGCTTATCTCCAAAGATGTGCCGAGCAGTTTTAGGACATAGGTCACCATAGCAAGCCCAAGCCCCATAGAGTTATCCCAACTGTTTTTATCTACCCTGTAAAACTTGTTTGTTATCTTTTGCAGATGCTCCTCTTTTATACCTACACCGCTGTCTTGAACCGAGATCTTATTATCCTTTAGAGTTATAATTACATCACCGTTTGAGTATTTTAAAGCATTATCTACCAAGTTGTCCAAAACCAACTCCATCATAGTCTTATCGCTTATTAAACTCAACTCCCCGACATCTACCTTTATTTCTCTGTCTCTATATTTTGATCCAAGATTTAACGCAACCTCACCGCAGAGCATACCAATATCGAACTCGCTTTTATTTAGTACCAGATCGCCGTTTTCAAGTTTTACAGAAAGAGCCAATCTGTCGAGCATTTTTGATATCTTCTCTCCGTTTGAGCTTATCTTGCTTAAAAACTTATCTCTTATATTTTGCGGCATATCCTTGTCTTCTTCTATTGTCTGTGCATAACCGATTATAGCCGCAACAGGATTTTTAAACTCATGCGAGAGAGCGGAGAGGATATCGTTTCTCTGCTTGTTCATCAATCTCAGCTTTGCCATGTTTTTGGATTTTTTTCTCTCGTTCTTGCTAAGCTTTTTTACCAGATTTTTTAAAAGAAGCGATATCTGCAAAAACTCATAGAAATATTTTGTCTTTATAACCGCTTTGTAGTTCTTGTTTGAAACCTCATCGAGATAGTTTGTGATCTGCTCAATGTCATAAACTACCTTTTGGCTCATCGTCTTTGAGATAAAAGTAGCAAGAATCAGTATTCCCATAAAAACAAAGAAGATTTTTGTCCACAGAGAGTAAAAATCATACATTATCTGTGCCAAGCTCATAGAGAGCCTTAGATATATCTGCTCATCTTTATATATTGCACGTTTTGCCACATATAAAAAATCAGCTTTCACGGTATCTGAATATCTTATTATATGCCCGTAATCATTCGAGTTTGACTGCATAATCTCAAACCTTGAAGCATGGTTGTCCATCTCTTCTTTATTAGCATCCGACTCAGCTAAGACTACACCGTCGTGAGCAATTATTGTCACCCTTAGAGATGTCCTCTCATTTATATCAGATGCAAAACTCTCAAGATTGTCTACGCTTTTTATATCCATTTCCATAAACTCTATGGCATGTTTTAAGTGGTTTTTATTGTGCTCAATTATTATATCTTTTAGCGCGATATAACTGATAATAGATGATATAAGCAGGGATGTGGCAAAAAGAAGTAGGAACTTTAAAATAAATATCTGATGTATTTTCAGCACAGTTTGTACCCTACTCCGCGGACAGTCTCTATATAGTTTTTTGTTTTGTCTGGATCTATTTTCTCTTTAAGTCTGTTAATAGCCACGTTAACGGTTCTATATTGATACTCTTCGCCGTCTCCCCAGACATTATCCAAAAGATAGTCGCGATCAAGAACACTGTTTTTGTTAATAATAAACTCGCTCAAGAGGTTAAACTCAAGCTTTGTTACGTCTGTTTTTTTACCTGAAACCGTAAGTGTTCTGGAACTTTTATCCAAGATAAGATCCCTATGAGAGAGTGTCCCCTCTTCAATCTTTTTTGAGGTTCTTCGCAAAACAGCCTTTATGCGCAGAAGAAGCTCTTTCATATTGAAAGGCTTTGTTATGTAGTCGTCTCCGCCTCTTATAAAGCCCTCTTCTATCTCAGAGTCTGCATTTTTTGCGCTTAGATATATTACAGGCGTGGCAAATCCATCTTTTCTTAGAGCTTGAACAAATTCACTTCCCTCTACGCCGGGGAGATTTCTATCCATAATAAGAAGATCAATATCCTCTTCGACAAGCATCTGCTCGACACTCTTTGTATTTAAAAAGCCGATAACCTCGTAACCCTCTTTTTGCAGATTGTATTCAATGAGTTCTAGTATATCCTCTTCATCTTCTACTACGACGATTTTTGCGCCCATATTTTAAGTATTCCTAATTATGTTTTATACTATTGTATCAAAAAAGGGTCTCTTTTTGATTACAGTTACTTCTCAATCCACGCATCACTTTTTAAAATCTCGCCCTCGTCAAATATCTTAAGCTTGAATGCACTCTCACATCTGCCGCCGTTAAAGTCCATTATTGCTATCTGCATTATTTTCTTACACTTTTTTGGAATATCAAAATGCCCCTTCATACCGGTAAGAAATTGTTTTAAAGGCACCTTCTCATCCATGCCTATAACATTATCCCTGCACCCGGTAAGCCCTATATCTGTCATATATGCGGTATGGTTTGCTATTTGAAAATCATCAGTTGAAACATGTGTATGCGTTCCTATAATAGCACTTACTCTTCCTTGAAGAAGCATCATCATGGCTCTTTTTTCACTGGTTGCTTCCGCATGGAAATCTATAAAAATATTTTTCACGCCCTGCTCATGCAGAGCCTCTACGCTCTCTTTTGCACATCTAAAAGCATTATCGGTATAAGGCATGGCATAGTGCCCCATAAGATTTAAAACCGCAAGTTTCTCTCCAGCTACGTCATAGATCTTGCAGCCGGTTCCGTTTACTTCATCTGGATAATTGTGAGGTCTTAAAATCTCGTGAGTATCAAAAAGCGCTTCTACCTCTTTTTTATCCCATGTATGATTTCCGCCGCTCATACAGTCAACGCCGTAACTTACAATCTCGTTAGCATTTTTAATAGTCAATCCAAAGCCGTGTGATGCATTCTCATAGTTTGCAATGACAAAATCGACTCCGTACTCCGCTTTGATCTTAGGCAGATGGCTCTTAAGCATATCTCTGCCCGGAGAACCTACTATATCTCCAATAAATGCTACTCTCAACTCTAAGCTCCTCTCAAATACAAAAGCACTGCTTTAATAATGTCGTCATCATCTTTCGAGTCCGACTTTATGCTCTCTTTTTTATCATCTATATAGGTAAATGTGATGTTTTGTCCATAATTGGAAACGCTCTTTATCTTTTTTTGCAGGCTTAAGATCTTAATTACCATCAACTCAAAAAACTGTTTTGTAGGCGTATCAAGCTCTCCAAATCTGTCAATAACCTCTTCTTGTATCTCATATATCTCTACGCTCTGTTCGCATGATGAAAGACGTCTGTAGATATCCAGACGAAGCCTGTCCTCTTTTGCCACCTCATCAGATATATATGCAGAAATAGTAAGCTTTATGTCCACTTTTAGCTTTTCGCTCTGTGCCTGATTGCTTAAAAGTTTTATGGCATCTTCCAACATTCTAAGATATAAAGAGTAACCGATATTTTTTATATGTCCGCTTTGGGCATCGCCGACCAGATTTCCGCCGCCGCGTATCTCCAAATCGTGATATGCAAGTACCGAACCGCTCCCCAGAAACGAGTTTGACTCTAGTGCCAAGAGTCTCTTTTTTGCATCATCGGTCAGCGTCTCTTTGCTCTGGACAACAAAGTATGCAAAACCCTCGACACTGCTTCGTCCAACACGACCGCGGAGCTGATGCAGATCCGCCATTCCGAACCTGTCCGCACCGTCTACAATGATAGTATTTACACGCGGCATATGGATTCCGGATTCGATGATGGATGTTGCAAGCATTAGATCATACTCACCTGCCTCAAACTTCAAAAGCTCTTTTTCAGTCTCTGTTGCGGATATCTTGGAGTGAAGCATAACTACCCTCAACTCGGGAAGTATCGCTTTTAGTTCACCTAACTTTATAGGCATATGGTCTATCGAGTTATGAACGTAAAATATCTGCCCGCCGCGGCGGATCTCACGAAGGATCACCTCTTTTATGAGCTTCTCGTCATACTCTTTTACAAAAGTTCTTACAGGTTCCCTCTCGCTCGGAGGAGTTAGCAGCTGCGACATTGTTTTTATTGAGCTGAGTGCTTGATTTAACGAGCGCGGGATAGGAGTCGCACTCATAGAGAGAAGATGCACGTTGTTGTAGAGCTCTTTTATCTTCTCTTTTTGCTTTACCCCGAACTTATGTTCCTCATCTATGATAACGACACCGAGATTTTTAAACTCTGTATCAAAAAGAGCATGAGTTCCGACAACAACGTCCAGATCACCGTTGGCGATAGCCTTTATTATATTTTTTTTATCTTTTGCACTTACAAACCTGTCCAGTTTTGAACACTTTATCCCAAGATCATCAAACCTCTCGTGAAGCGAGCGGTAGTGCTGCGCGCTAAGCAGCGTCGTAGGAACGATCAGAGCCGATTGAAAACCTGATTTATACGCTGCGAAGATAGTGTTCATTGCAACTTCTGTCTTACCGAAACCGACATCACCGCTAAGAAGCCTGTCCATGATATGACCCGAGCTCATCTGAGCTATTATCTCATTGATTGATTGCGTCTGATCATCAGTGTATTCAAATCCGGACAGCTTTTGAAATGCTCTTAATTCACCGTCGTCGATGCTGATCTTAGGTGCTTTTATTAGCTCTCTTGCTGCAGCAGTGTTCACTATCTGTCCGGCTATCTCCATAAGCCGCTTTTTAACGCTCTCTTTGAGTTTGCCGAAACTCCCTTTTCCTAGCTTGTCCAAAACCGGAACAGAGCCGCCTGATGCTATGTATCTGTCTATAACATCCAGATTTTCAACAGGGAGCAGGATCTTGTCATCACCAACATACTTGATGACTATAAAATCTTTGATACCGCCTAATATCTCTGTCTTCTCAATACTCTCAAAAATTCCGACACCGTAATCCTCATGGACGACATAATCGCCAGCTTTTAGATCATCAAGCAAGATTGAGCTTTTTCTTCTTCGTCTGACTTTATCGGGCTTGTTAAGAGAGATAACAAGTTCGTCTTTGGTAAGGATATTTAAGATATATGGAGCATAGTGCGTCTCAATCCCTTTTAGATCAAACAGTCCCGCCTGTTTGACAACCGCCTCATTTGAAGCTATAACCGTTATCTTTTTATCTTTATGAACTTTTATGAGTGCATGAATATCGGTAACCGATATCTCTTTAAAATCGTCTGACTCGTTCAAGACCTCAAGATTAAAACTCTCTCTTGAGAGTGTCGGCTTATTTAGAGCATAGGCATCGACCAAAAGAGCATCCAGATTTCTTACAAGCTTGGCGTTTTTGCCCTCTAAAAAATTTGCCGCGTTCTCATCAAGATGCCAAAGTCCCAAAGAGGCAATATCTTTTACCAGAGAGTTAAACTCGCTTTTAGCGATCTTGGCGTTTAAACTATTAAACTCATCTTCATTAAGCGAGTAAAAAGCAGGTGTTATCTCTATGCTATCAAGCTCATCTTTTTGTGTTCTTTGAGATTCTAGCTCGAAATATTTTATCTGCTCTATCTCATCGTCAAACAGCGAGATCCTCAGCGGCATAGCAGATGATGGAGGAAATATATCTATGATGTCTCCGCGAAAGGAGATCTCACCCTCCACCTGAACCATATCAACAAAACTGTAGCCCCAAAATAGCATCTGCTCCTGAAACTTTTTTAACTCTACGGTAGAGCCGAACTCAAGCGTAGCAGACCTTAAAAGATTTTCTTTTGGAAGATTAAAAAGCAGTGTCTTTAACGGTGAGATTATAAGCGGCTTTTTTTTAAGTGAGTAATATCTTCTCAGATTAGAGAATAGTTCATGTATCTCCTCTTTATACACTCTTAAATCATCCCCGAAGGTTGCTCTAAGATCTGGAAAAACAAGAACATCTTTTTTAAAAAACTTTGCTACGCTCTCAAGAGAGTGCGCCTCTTTTGAATCTTGGCAGATCAAGATCTCTAGATCTTGGTCTTCAGAGGTTTTGTAGTATTGGAACAGTCTGTTTTGTGCCACTAGATTAGAACCTTGACTATGATACTTTTACCTCATTATCATTAATAACGCTCTTTAGAGTGTCGGCAGGGATGCTTTCACCGTGTAACGCTTTTTTAGGAGCGGCAGATACATCTTTTACTATGCTGTTCCCTTCAAAAATACCTTTTGCTTCGATCACCAATTCACCAGACTCTATGGAGCCGTTTACTCTTCCGTGTGCCTTGATCTCTACTCTTGCAGCATTGATACTCCCCTCAACATAGCCTTGAACAACAAGTCTTGTTGTAGATATATCACCTTTGATATGCCCGCTTTTACCGATATTTACCTCTTTAGTGGAAGTTATTATTCCCTCAAACTCTCCGTCAACATAGAGATTGCACGCCAGTGTCATCTCTCCTTTGATTGTAGAGCCAGCTGTGATGATGGTAGTGTTTGTGTCGGGTTTGGTACTTTTATGTGCGCTGTCGCCGTTATTAAAGATTGCCATGGTATCTGTTTCTCCTTTTCAAATA
>JBFEYZ010000029.1:0-13687 GCA_041561855.1 Sulfurimonas sp.
GGAACAAGCGAGATTAGATACAGAATAAGAGTCTTTATCCTGATGTTGTTCTTATTGAAAAAAGCTATCTGTTTTGCCTCCTCTTTTGTACAGATGTTTGAAGAGACGTCAAATATGAGCATCTTGTGAAAGAAGTAGTAAAGCGGTATATTGATTGCCACTATATTTAGAAGCGGTATAAAATAAAAAGGTATTAGCAAAAGAAAGAGCAAAACCATTGTCGCTGCCCATTTTAGGGCTAAGAAAACTGCAGACAGAGGATTTGAGTAGCCAATCATATCAATATCTGCATAGTGTCTAAAACGAAGCTCTCTTAGTACTAATGGAGTAAGAAAACCGATTATTATTATTGCTACGAATATTGATATATATACAGTCAAAAAACCGCCGATTACATATATAAAAAAAGTCGCCAGCCAAGATGTAATTGTATAGCTCATTAAAAACTTCATAATAGCCGAGCCCTCAAGTTCGGCCTCTAGTGTCTCTGTGTGAGGTATACCGTTTTGTACTGTAGTTTGGGAGCTCTCGATATGCATACTGCCTAGCTGTTCTACGCCTATTCCAGCTGCAATAAAGAAAATAATATACATAACAACGAGACTTATAATAAACGGCAATAGAGCATATTTAAGCATTTTTGGGGTTAAAAAATCATTTATGCTTTGAAAAAGTATACTTCTTTCACTCACCTTTTGCTCCACAGTTTTTGATTAAGCTTTAGCTCTTCGACTATGCCTATGGCCAAATGGAGTGTCTTTACATACTCTATAGCTACCTTGTAATCTAGCAGCGAGCGGAAGATAGATGGTTCAAAAAGATCTTTATTGTAACTGATGGCCATGTAGATGTGAGTATCTATAAAGGAGATGTGAATTTGATGGTTTGATTTTTGTTGAAAAGCCAGGAGTTTTTTCATAAGCGAATTTGAGAGTATATATCTTGCTTCTACTTGATCAGTAGAGTATACGACGAACTCTTTTTCAAACTCTGGGTCATCCATCTTGACCAGCTCATCTCTTGCCATATTGTTTGATTGCAGCCAGTGTCCGATAATATCTCCAAACGCACTTTGAGCGCTGTCGGGCAGAACGACTGTTTCTCCTTTGAAATGCTTGTTAAAGTCGGCAACTATGAAAAGCCCCTGAAAAAGCGTACTCCAGCTATCTCTTCCTTTTGAGTTTTTGTGTCTTTTTTCGGCGTGTATATCCGAAAACTGAATGTTGATACCGTCAATTTGACCTTTTACATAGTCGTTTCCGCTGAGTCTGTCAGGTTTCTCAAACAGCTCTGAGCGATCAAAATAGTAATCTGATACGTGAGTTTTTGACGAGTATAAAAGAGTGCTGTCTATAGCGTGTATAAGCGGTTTTATAACGCTCATCTTAAACTCATGAGTATAGTCATGAACCAAGAATTTGTATATTATGGCTCCTATTGCTACATATGCAAAGAGGATAAATTCGTAAAAATTTCCTAAAGCGTAAGCAATGGCGGCACAAAGCAGAGTATAGACAAGAGCGACAACGATAATCTTGTATCTAAGATTTTTTCTGTCGTTCTCCAGTTTTTCCAAAGTCGGAAATAGGTTTTTATAGTAAAAATCTGTAAGCTCGCTTACGCTTTTCATTTATAGACCTTTATTTAAAAAGCTCTTTGACATCTACATTTTTGCGTTCACTCTCTACGATCTCAAATACCTGTTTTCTTCTGTAATTGATAAGGGAGGCCATAAAATTTGTAGGAACCATCTCTATAGCATTGTTATAGTCTGTCACGGCTTGATTGTAGGCACGTCTTGCGGCAGAGATCTGCTCTTCAACTTCATGCAGCGTGTGCTGCAGATGCATGAGGTTCTCGTTTGCTTTTAACTCAGGATAGTTCTCAACGGCGACCATGATAGAGCCAAGAGCTGAGGTCATTTTTGCATCAAGAGCTATTTTATGCGCATCGCTGATATCCGGTTTCATAGCTTCAGCGCGTAGCTTCGTAACCTCTTCCAAGAGTGATTTTTCATGCTGCATATACTGCTTTACAGATGCAACAAGATTCGGGATGAGGTCGTAGCGTTTTTTAAGAACTGTATCAACGCTTGCAAAGATATTTTCAACTTGATTTTTCTTTGCAACCAGCGAGTTGTACATAAAAACCAGTATTAGAATTAAAACGAGGAAAATTATAAAGGGCATCGACATTTGGAACTCCTTTACTTTTAATGGTAGCTGTTAGTAGTTTACCCTAAAATAGTTAAAATTATTTTAAGATTTTATTATATCATTTGCCGCTAGATAACCGCTTGCCCATGCAAAGGCGAAGTTATAGCCTCCGCGGCGTCCTACAATATCTAAAACCTCTCCGCAGAAGTATAGATTTTTTTGTTTAAGTGATTCAAATGTTTTTGGGTTTATCTCTGTAGTGTCTACTCCGCCGCCTGCAACTTCCGCATGCCTGAAACCGTGTGTATCGCTTACTTTAAAGCGCCAATTCAGTATCTGGTTTGCTATTTTCTTACCGAGTTTCGCATCTATGTCTTTTGCGCTGAGTGTTGCAGAAAGTTTTAATTCATCTAGTATTGTCGAAGCAATTTTAAGCGGGAGAAGACCAGCTAAAATATCTGCCAATCTGAAATCACTCTGCATTGAAGCAAGTTTGCTTATATGAGATGAGAGCTTTTGTGCATTAAACTCAGGGAGCAGATTTATAGATATATTTACATCTGCTCCACTTGCCAAAGCAACACTTGCTGCTTGCGAAATATCCAGAACCGCAAAGCCTGAGACCCCGTAGTCAGTAAATAGGATATCTCCGCTTGAGCTTGTCTCTTTTTTATTATTGATAAGCAAAGTTACTTCGCCATCTGTTTTTGCACCGCTCATTTTTTTAACACTGTTAGAGTCCAGATGGAGTTGAACCAGAGAGGGGTATGTGGAGATGATATTGTGCCCTACCTCTTTGGCAAACTTCAAACCGTCCCTGTTCCCGCCAAGATGAGATGCTGCTTCAGAGCCGGTAGCAACTACCACCGCATCATACTCGTTTAGCATATTTTTGATATCAGTTATCTTTGTATCGGTATGTATCTTTACGCCGAGACTTTGTGCATGGCTAAGAAGAAGAGCGGCAACGCTCTTTGCCTCATTGCTGAGCGGATATACACGTCCGTCATCTTTAGCGTCAAGTAAAAGACCGATGCTGTTGCAAAATTTTTCAAATTCCACAAAGCCGAACTCTTTAAGTGCAAATTCTGTAAAAGATGGATTTTGAGAGAAGTAGTCGTTTGAGCTTAAGTTTTTGTTTGTAATATTACAGCGCCCGTTTCCCGATACCAAGATCTTTTTGGCGCACTTTGAGTTCTGTTCAAAAAGATCAATATGTATGTTTTTTCTAGCGCAGAATATTGCACACAAAAGCCCGCTTGCCCCGCCGCCGATAATTGCCACTTTTTTCATTTTATAGCGTCACTACTTTTGCACCGAATCCGCCTAAATGTTGCGGTGCGTCCTCAAATTTTTTTACTTTAGGATGCGTTTTTAAAAACTCTTTGACGGCGTAGGATAGTTTTCCCGTTCCAATGCCGTGATAAACTATTACCTCGTCCCATCCGTTTATGAGTGCATCCGAGATAAATTTATCGAGCACTTCGGTTGCTTCTTCGGCTCTCATGCCGTGCAGATCGCATTTAAGCCCGGCTCTTTTTTGGACGTTTACTTTTACGTCGGTGGTCGGTTTTTGTTTGATGACTTGTGTATGTTTAAGCTGTGAAGTTTTCACTCTCACGCGCATGCCGTCAACTTCTACAATAGCTTCTTTTTTATCTTTTATGGCGACAATAATACCTTTTTTGCTGTGGTACTTTACATTATCGCCAACATTAAACTCTGCGATCTGTGCGATCTGCGGCTCTTTCTTCTCGGGAGGGAGTTTCTTGTTTGCTTCGTTCATAGCTCTGTGGATAGCTTTCATATCTCCTGCACGAGCAGCTTTCTTTGCTTCGTCTATAGCAGTTTTATAACTCTCTTTAAGCGCATTTTTCTCACGTTGGAGCTCTTCAAAAATCTTAACTCTCTCTTCTTTTAATTCACGCTCTTTTGCTTCGAGCTCATCTAGTTTTTCGTCAACTTTTTTGTGTTTTTGTTTTAGTTCGCGCTCTAACTGCGAGCCTCTCTCTATAAGAAGATTTAGCTTTTCGCTGTTGTCTCCGTATATAGTTTTTGCTTCTTGTACGATCTTGTTCGAGATTCCGTATCTTTGTGCGGTCTCAAATGCGTAACTTTTTCCTATGATGCCGTGCATGAACTCATAGGTCGGCATACGGTTCTGCTCATCATAGATAGCCGCCATCAACTCTACGTCTTCGCGGTCAGCCATTAAAGCCGCCAAGCGTTTATGGTGGGTTGTGACTACTATCTTATGCCCTTTGAGTATTAATTCGTCAAGTATCACTTTAAAGAGTGCCGCCGCTTCGTCGCTATCTGTTCCCAGCTCTATCTCATCCACTCCGACAAGTGCGTCTTTATTCTCAAATATTTTTGAGAACTCCTGCATACGCCCTGCAAAGGTAGAGATGTCGTTTTTGACATTCTGCGGGTCGTCAATAATTGCAAGCACCTGTTTAAATCCTCCGACATGGGATTTATGTTCGTTTATCTTCATCGGGATAATATATTTTGCCATAAAAGCCGCACTTAAAATCGACTTTAAAAGCATTGTTTTACCGCCGGCGTTAACACCCGTGATCATCAAGATGTTTTTAGAGAAGTTAACGCTTGTAGGTTTTGCGTTGTGAAGAGCAGGGTGGATAAAACCTTCAAGTATGATCTTTGAATCTTTTTTTGACTTGATAAGCTGAAGGTTTTTGCTTTTTGCAAACAGAACCCTTGCCTGATAGTTGTCAAACTTTGTAAACTCTTTGTCTATGAAGTTTATAAAAGGAAGAAGCTGTGCAAGCTTTAATGAGAACTCTTTTGCGTATGTGTAAAAAATAGCCTCGCGCTCTTCGTTAATATAGCGTATCTGCTCTTTGGTTTTCAAAATCACATCCGGCGAAACATAAAAACCTCCACCGCTGCTTCTGCCCACCATAGCACCTTTAAGCACATGGTTAAAGCCGCCGCGAACCAAAAGGCACTCTTCGTCGTTTATCAGATGCACTTGGGAGTCAATAAGGTAAGGTGCGAGTTTTTGGCTTGAAGTTAGTCTTTTAAGAGACTCGTTTATATTGGCTTTATGTTCTTTTACTCTTGAACTCAGATGGAAGAGTGCCTCATCGAGATTCTCATCAAATTTGCCGTCATGTGTAAAGTACTTTTCAACTTCAAGAAACAGCGGCTCAATGACAAACTTTTCCATCCATTCGCCTATTATCCCTTCAAGTTCTCTGTTTTGAAAGTAGCGGAAGTAACGTACGACTTTTACTGTCTCAAATATCTGTTCAAACTGTAATACGCCCTGTTTTTTAAGATGGAGCTTTATATTAGTAAAGTCACCGACTTTAGGAGGTGCTTTAAACTCTATGGCATCAAGCGCTTTGATGTAGCGGTAGTGAAGCTCTTGGTCACCCTCAATATAAAGGGAGCTTTCGCGAGAGAAGAATTGTCTAAAATGGGATATATGGTCGTTTAGATCAAGTTGATTGATGAGTGTATCAATCTTTGAATTGTTATCTACTCGCATTTAGATGCACTAATCATCTGACCATAGTTTGGAGTGTTCTCTTTGCCTATGAAAGTGTATGTACCGATACTAAGGGTAAAGTTTTTTTTGTTGACTTCTGTGCCGTTACAAACAATTGTTTTGTCCTGATTAAACTTCAGTACGGCATCTAACATCTTCTGGGTTTGGGCATCGTTATATTTGTTAAAAGCTATTGCGAACAGAACCAAAAAAAGCACTACTCCCGTTACTGCCGTTTTTTGAGAACGTGTAAGTTCCGTAAAGTAGTGCAGGGCTAAAAAGAAGAGTCCTACGACTACGAGTCCAAGTATATATGCCACTATGCGGTTCCTCTTATCTGATAGGTCAGGTCTCCGGCACCAAAGCCGATAATAAGACCTTTGTCAAGCGTTTTTAACACCTCTTTATCTTTGATGATAGTAATGGTGTTGTTTGCTCTTGTTATATTGTCGGCCATTATAAGGTTGTATCTTTTGAACTTCTCTTTAAAATCGATCTCTCTGCTGCTCTCACCTGCCGACCAGACAGGTAGAATAATAAGCTCTTGCGCCCCTTCAAAGCATTTTATAAACTCTTCAAGATTATCTATTGTACGGGAGTATTTATGCGGCTGCCAGATAGCAGTGATTTTGTCAAAACCTTTAAGATGCGCATACTCTTTTACCGACTCAAAAGTGGCTCTTATCTCGGTAGGATGGTGGCCGTAGTCATCTATGATCACGCTGCCGTTTTGCGAGCCTACTATATCAAAACGTTTTTTGATACCTTTAAACGTAAGTATCTTCTCTCTAATGGTCTCGATATCCATCGACTCATGAGCAGCCAGTATTGCCAAAGATGCATCAAGAGCGATATGCTTGCCGAATCCCCAGACGTCAAAACTTCCCAGGTCTTTGAGTTTAAATCTTGTATGCGGCTCATCGTCGATCAGAACAAACTCAATTTCCGTTATGTCCTTGCTTGGATAAAGCCAGTTTGCGTCAATTTCGCCTACAAGTTTGCCTAAAAACGGGTCTTCGGCATTTAAAACGCGGCATGGAGCTGATTTTATAAATGTTTTATAGGAGTCGTAAAATAGTTCATAGTTATAATCATAGTACTCCATGTGCTCCGGTTCTGCATTGATGACGATAGCACAGTGCGGGTTTGAGTTGATAAAACTGCCGTCGCTCTCATCTGCTTCAAAGAGCATAACGTCGCTTTGCGGATTATATCTTACGTTTGAGCCAAAGGCTTTTGATTCTGCTCCTATTATCGCAGAGCCTTCCATTATAGCCGTTAAAATTGCCGTTGTAGTGCTTTTGCCGTGTGCGCCTGCAACGGAGTAGACCTTTGATTTGTTCAGTATACGAAGGAGCGCTTCACGACGTGCAAGAACTTCTATGCCCTTGGCATTAGCTTCAACAATTTCAGGATTGTCCGGACGTATGATGGCAGAGTGTATGACCAGATCTTGATCGGTTATAGCAGAAGCGTCATGTGGAACTGTAACCGTTATGCCAAGCTTGCGAAGTTTTTTCGTTATCACTGTCTCGGCTATGTCTGAACCGCTTATTTCATGACCTTGAAAGAGCATATATTGCGCCAGTCCAGATATACCTATACCGCCGATCCCGATAAAGTGAATTTTCATTCGATTACTCCGCATCTGTTTTAGAGTTATCTAGCAATTTCTGTGCCTTATTGTTAAAACAGCTTATATAAAATGTACCAGCTTCTTGCGTCGCATCAATGTCAGCAATATTAGAAAGAAAATCGTCTAAAGATATATCTTCTTTAGCTGCGATCCAGTGAAACTTAAGTGCAGATGAGAACTTTTTGTCGTTGCTAAGTCCGCTTAGAACTTCAAAGAGCGCACTTGCGTCATGCAGTTTTCCGGCACTGTAATGCTCGATTGCATATTCATACAGAGCTCGTAGGGTAGCAAAATCTTGAACCTCGTTCATATCCATTACTCTGTGGGCTTCAAGCGTATCGGTCAGCCTCTCTAGCGCAATGTCTAGTATGTTCATATAAAAACCTTGGAGGGTCTTCTCGTCAAATGTGTCATGGGCACGCTGTTCAAGCATATATAGAGATGCAATATCTGAATTTTGCTGTGCTTTTAACACTTCTTCTTTTAGTTTTTCTACTTCATTCACGATAGACACTCCTTGATTCTCTCTAATGCATCCTTGGTTTTTTTCGGCTCTTCGACCAGAGCGATTCTAATGAACTCTTTTCCAGGATTAACGCCGTTCTCATCATCTCTTGCGAGATACTCTCCAGGCAGTACTTTTACGTTGTAGTTTTGATAAAGTTTTTTTGTAAATTCCAAAGGAGACGGGACTTTTAGCCAGATGTAAAATGTAGCATCAGGTATCTCTACTCCCAAGACATCACGTGCAATTTTAAAGTTTTGTTTATAGATCTCTCTTGCAGCTTCTACGTGCTCTTCATCTCTCCAAGCCGCGGCTGCAGCGCTTTGAAGCGGAAGAGGGGAGGCACAGCCGATGTAAGTCCTGTAGTTTATATACTTTTTTAAAATCTCTTCATCGCCCGCAATAAAACCTGAACGAAGTCCAGGAGCGGATGAGCGTTTTGAGATGGAGTTGATTACAAGCACGTTCTTGAATGAACTGTTTCCGACATACAGGGAAGCTTCAAGAAGTGAAGGGATGGGCTTGCTTGTATAAATTTCGCTGTAACACTCATCGTTTAAGAGTACGAAATCGTGTTTAAGAGCAAGTTTTACCCACTCTCCAAGTTCTTCTACACTTAAAGTAGAGGTTGTAGGATTGTTTGGAAAGTTTAGAATAACAAGATGGCACGCAGACAATCTCTCTTCATCTATTTCTGGTTTAAAGCCGTTCTCCTCTGTAAGGTTAAGATAGATAGTCTTAGCTCTTGAAGCAATGGCCGCTCCCTCGTATATCTGATAAAAAGGGTTTGTAAAGGCGATAGTAGGTTCTTTTTTATCAAAAAGAAAAAATTGAGGAAAGTTAAATAGAACTTCTCTTGTACCAAATGTAGGAATGATCTGATCGTTAGTGAGCTCAACTCCGAATCTTTTTGCAATAAATTCTCTTTGTGCCTCTTTTAGACTCTCTTCACCTGCAGTTTTAGGGTATCTTCTAAGAAGAGAAGCATTGTCGCAGAGTGACTTTTGTATAAAATCAGGAGTTTCAAATTGCGGTTCACCGATGGTTAGAGCTGATGATTCATACTCACTGTTCGGAGTAATCTCTTTGAGTAAATTGTTTAGTTTTTCAAATGGATATGGTTCAAAATTCATAGTTTTTAACGCCTTTAATAGTAGATGGAATTATATCTAAAATCTATAAAATAGAGGTTAATGGCTGTCAAACTCCTCCATACACGAGGCTTCGCCCTCTGATACCCTGCAATATTTCGATCCCTTTTCAAATGAGATCATATACGGGCGCTGAGTCATATCAAGAGTTGCAGCAACTTGGGCAATTTCGTTTAGCGCATCTATAGTGGTCTCTCTAGCTTGGTAATCGCTGAGATCGACTTCATATTCATATATCATTATCTCTGTTAGTGTCTCTTTTGGATCTGAAGACTCGTATATATACTGCATTGTTTTTTCAGAGTCATAGCGCGGCAGTCTATATAAAAAGATGTAGTAAGTGTTTGATAACTGCAGCATCCTGTCTTCATCTATCTTTTTGACAAGTGCTCGTGAATATTTGCATAGAGGATCAACAAAGACATATACGATACTCTCGTCCCCCGTACCGAATTTGATGGCGTGCTTTGATATGGACTCAAGATCGGCTTTTGGTTTTTGTGATACAGAGACTATTTCCGCGGCCGTAAGGTTGAAGATCAATATAAATAAAATAGATAAAAATTTCATAACTATGCTTTTGGAAGAGAGAACTTTTGTGTAACAAGCTCGCCTTCACCGTTAAAAAATAGATAGTAGAGCCAATCTTTTTTAACACTTAGTCCCGATAGGTATCTAAGAGACAGATTTGCCTGAAGAGATGCTATGTGCATAACAATAGGAGCGGTAATTCCGGCAGGGGTTTTTGATGTTATCTTAAAAGCATCTCTGAAAGATGAATCTTCAAAAAAACAGACCTGTCCGTGAAAAGCCTCAACGCTTCCGTATACCCAAGGCAGATTATTGCTTTTGCAGTAGTCGTTGATCTCTGCGCGCGTAGGAAGATTGTCGGTAGCATCAATAATAAGATCGACTTCAATCTTTTTTTCGCACCATTCATTGAAGTTACACTCATGTGCAAATGCTTTGACAAAAGGGCATCTCTGTTCTATAAGTTCACAATTTACAACCGCTTTGTTTTTCCCCTCATCACCCATCTTAAAGGCAATCTGGCGATGGATATTGTGTATGGAGACTTCATCAAAATCAATCATATGAATCTCGCCTATACCGCTTGCACCCAAAGCAAAAGCCAAAGAACTTCCAAGCCCGCCTGCACCTACTATTGCTATCTTTTTTTGCTGCAACACTCTTTGGGTGTCTTCCCCCCAAAGCTGAACTTGACGGTGAAAATACTCCATCATAGGCAACTCCTTTTTTGCATTGTCTCTTTGAAACTCCAAAACTTTCTGGCTTTAATAACTTCTGAATGCTGCATATCGACGATCATTAGTTCTTCTTTGTTTCCTAAATGTTCTAGAAGTTCCCCGTTTGGAGAAGCTAGAAGCGAATCACCGTAGAAATGCCATGTAAAGCCGTCTTCATTATATTCGCCTATTCTGTTAGCTCTTAAAATATAACAGTTGTGCGTAAAGGCGCGAGATAGTATAAGCGCTTTCCATCTCTCGTATGAGTCGAATGTGGAAACACTCGGTAACAGTATGCAATCGACATTTTTGGAGCTTATCTCTTCGAATATTTTATCGAAATGAAGCTCAAATCCGCTCATAACCCCAAATTTAAATCCGTCTACTTTGAATATCAATGGAGATTCAATAGCCTTTTGCTCATTTGCAAAAAATTTCTCTTCGTTCCAGTGCTGGTAGTTTATAAGAAGCTGCTGTTGGTAGTAAGATGTCGAAGAGGGTGCAAATTTTGCGATAGTCTTATATACTTTGCCTCTTTTTACAATAATGATCGGAGCGATAATGGTCAGTTTGTAGGTGGCGCATAGTTCTCTTAGCACTTTTATCTGATGCTCGGAGTGCTCTTTTATCATAGCCGTTGAGAGAGTTTGAAGTTCTTTGAAAAAAGGATTTAGGATGTATTCGCCCAGCAGCAGAACTTTAACTCCTTGCTTTGAAGCGATGCGGATGTAGTTATAGAGCTTTGTCGAGCTCATTCCCTGCGCACTGAGCTGAAGTACCGCGGCGCGCACTACTCACCTTTTATCTGTGTGATTTTAATCTCTGCGTCTTCAAGGATCTTTTGTGCCTCTGCAAGTTCTTTCATTCCCTGCTCATACGCTTTTACGCTGTCAGAGAGTGTGATGTCAGGATTCATCAAGGTCTCTAGAACTTTTTTGGCATTTTGCAGTTTTGACTCAAATTCAAAGCTTTCAGATTCTTCAGTCAAACCTTTGGTTTCTTTAGCCATTTAACACATCCTCTATATATTTTTCAAATTTATCGACCTCTACCAAAAAGGAGTCGTGTCCATAATCACTCTGGATATCAATATAGTTATGGTCTTTGTATCCTATGGCGGTAAGTGTATCGCTGATCTCTTTCATCTCGTAGCTTCTAAAGAGCAGATCGTTGCTGAAACTAATAAGATGAAGCTGGGCATTTACTTTCTGCAGTGCTTCACCCAAAGAATCAAACCCGCGTGAGAGGTCATATATGTTTATCGCTTTTGTTATGTAGAGATAAGAGAGCGGATCAAACCATTTTGTAAAGTTGTAACCGTTGTACTCCAAATACATCTCTATCTGAAATTTTCCGAAAAGCTCGTAAAGACCGTCTGTGCTTTTGTACTCTCTGCCGAACTTACTCTGCATTGATTCAGGGGAGAGAAAGCTTATGTGTCCCGCCATTCTTCCCACAGCCATTCCTGAGAGCCCGTTAGCAGCTATATCTGCGCTTTCATAGTACCCGCCTTTAAAATCGGGATCTTTTAGTATTGCCTCTTGAGATATTTTGTTAAAGGCAATAGCCCACGGCTGAGTAGCGTGTGTCGTTGCCAACGATATTATCTTGGAAGCAAAGTCAGGGTAGTGAATCGCAAAATGAAGAGCTTGCATACCGCCCATCGAACCGCCGATAATAGCGTGAACATTGTGGATTCCAAGTTTATCAAAAAGGATTCTTTGCGCTTTTACCATATCCTTGATGGTGATTACCGGAAATTTATAGCGGTAAGGGTTATGGTGTGGATGCTGCGGGCTCATAGGTCCGGTTGAGCCAAAGCAGCTGCCAAGAACATTTGTGCATATAACGAAATACTTGTCTGTGTCTACCGCTTTACCGCTGCCGATGAGATTGTCCCACCACCCAGGCTTTTTATCGCCTTCATAGGTTCCGGCACAGTGATGCGAGCCGGTAAGGGCATGGCAGATTACTACTACATTGCTTTTGTCGTCGTTTAATTCGCCGTAAGTTTCATAGGTAATATCGTATGGTTCTAAGATACGTCCGCTCTCAAGATAGAGCGGATTTGTAAAATGTTCTGTATATGTCTTTAAGTTTAATGACAAATTACGCCTCTAAAGCCTGTTTCAAATCCGCAATCAAGTCTGCAGCGCTCTCAAGCCCGCAAGATATTCTAATAAGTCCCGCAGGAACTCCGCAATCTGCAAGCTCCTCTTTTGTAAGCTGCTGGTGAGTCGTTGATGCTGGGTGTGTGATTATCGACTTTGAGTCGCCGATATTTACAACCAGAGAGTAGAGCTTAGTCGCATCTACAATTTTTACAGCCTCTTCAAGAGAACCGACCTCAAAGCTTAAAAGACCGCTGCTTGCACCGTCTTCAAAATATTTTTGAGCATTTTTATAGTTTGCATTGCTTTTTAACCCAGGGTAGTTGACCTTTTTGACTTTAGGGTGAGACTCTAAGAACTCTGCAAGAGCAAGTGCATTTTTTGAGTGTTCTCTCATGCGAAGAGAGAGTGTCTCTATCCCTTGAATAAAGAGCCATGAGTTAAACGGAGATACAACAGCACCTAAATCGCGCAGAAGCGAGAGGCGGGCACGAAGCGTAAACGGCGGAAGTGGTACGTCAACATAGACTAGACCGTGATATGAGTGATCAGGCTCGTTGAAATGTGCATAACGAGGATTTGCTCTTAACTTTTCGACAAGACCTTTTCTCTCAACTAAAATTCCACCGATAGCAAGACCCTGTCCTGTAGTATATTTGCTGGCACTGTGAACCGTGACATCAGCTCCGTGCTCAAGCGGACGGCATAGAACTGGAGTCGCAACAGTGTTGTCTACAACTGTCAGAATTCCATGCTTGTTAGCGATTTTGGTTATTGCTTCTATATCTGCTACGTCGATGCTGGGGTTTGTAAGAGATTCAAAGAATATGACTTTTGTCTTGTCGTCTATAAGAGCTTCCATCTCATCTGTGTTGTGAACGTTGAAAAATCTAGCTTCTATGCCAAATCTCTTAAGGGTATGGGCAGTCTGAGTCAAACTTCCGCCGTAAAGCTGTTTAGCGCAAACAATGTTGTCTCCTGCTTCTGCTGCATTTGCAATAGCAAAGAAGATAGCACTCATTCCGCTTGATGTGGCAAGAGCAGCTTCTCCGCCTTCGAGCTCTGCAAATCTCTTTTCAAACACATCAGTAGTAGGATTGTTTAAACGAGTATAGATATATCCAAGTTCTTTTAGGGAAAATAGATTTCCTGCATGCTCTGCATCTCTGAACTCATAGGCTGTTGTTTGGAAAATGGGAACCGCCATAGCCCCTTCTGCCCCCTTTTCATAACCGACGTGAAGTGCTTTAGTCTGTAAATCCATTTTATATATCCCCCGTTTTAAAAAATAATTATTGTAATTCTATCTAAAATGGTTTAATGTTAGTTTTAAACGGGCTCTATTTATCTCTTTAATTCTTTTA
>JBFEYZ010000030.1:0-13557 GCA_041561855.1 Sulfurimonas sp.
ACAGGGTCAAAACTCTCATAAGGGTGGTAGAGTAAAATATCCTCTTTTTCCAAAGTTGAAAAAATATTTTCGTTGTTATCAAGAGGAGGCAGAGTTTTTGGCTTATAAGGAGCCGATAAAAGATGAGCAAAATTTTTATTTGATACAATCTGCCAAAGACTAGATAGGTTTAAAAAAGTGTGAAATCTATATATGTCGTCTTGGTAAACGTTTGTGTGGCGGTTAAAGAAGTTAACGATCTCATCATCGCCGTTAATTCCGACTTCAAGCCTTACCATCGCACCTTTGCGGCGTAGTTTCAGTCCCTCTTCTAAAATCTCCAAAAAGTCGTCTGCTTCCTCTTCTTCGATCTCAATGTCTGCATTTCTTGTTACTCTAAAGGCTGCATACTTTATAAGTGTGTAGCCTGGGAAAAGGTCTTCGATATGTTGTGCAACAACACTTCCTATGGGAACATATGTTCCGTTGTCGATCTCTATAAATCTCTCTAAAACTCTTGGGACACGAACTATGCCAAATCTCTCAATTGTTGTGTTGTCACTGTCGCGTAGTTTTACGATTAGCCCGAAGCTTAGGTTGTTAAGATGGGGAAAGGGGTGCGTTGCGTCAACGGCGATAGGTATTATTACAGGGTATATATTTTCGTTAAAATATCTATTTAATCTGTTCTTTTCGTGTTGGTTGAGGTCTTGATAATATTTTACTCTAATGCCCTCAGGCTCTAGCTTTTTTAAAATACCGTTTAAGCAGTGTTCTACGACCTGCTGCTCTTGATGGAGGTACTTTCTTATCTCGCGAAGCTGCTCTAACGGTGTCAGTTTGTCTGCGCTTGAGACTATGATGCCAGCA
Organism: Sulfurimonas sp.; assembly: GCA_041561855.1. Classification (GTDB taxonomy): domain Bacteria; phylum Campylobacterota; class Campylobacteria; order Campylobacterales; family Sulfurimonadaceae; genus Sulfurimonas. Next base: position 850 of record JBFEYZ010000030.1, read on the forward strand.
GCGAATAGTTTTTTAAGTCCGGCAACCCTGATCATATAAAATTCATCCAGGTTTGTTCCGTAGATTGCCAGAAATTTGAGGCGCTCCAACAAAGGAAGAGACTCATCTTGTGCCTGTTTTAAAACTCTTGTATTAAATTGAAGCCATGAGATCTCACGATTGTTGTATAGGCTCGGGTTTTTTAGATTTATCATTATAAATCCCTGTAAAATAAAATAAGGTGCAATTATACCAAATAAAGGTTACTTTATAATCTCGATACCTTTATAGTTTGCACCTTCCTTGTGTTGTAGCACTGTTTTTTAGAAATAAAGCTTACAAGCACTTTTTACAGGTTGTATTACCATAGATAAACATAGAGCTGACAATATAAAATTTTATATTTGCTTCTCTTGGTTTATTTTTTTAGCTGCATTGCTATATGGTTCGCTATTGAAGATGTTGAGTCTTTTAATCCTGCGATCAGAGTGTCTTCTCCGGAACCGAATAGTTTCTCTTTATCTTTAAAACAGTACTCTTTTGGCGCATCAAGATCGGTCGCTGACATAATTGGATTGTGAAAGCCGTACATCAATGTCTCTTGATACAAGACCTTGTTTGATTTTGGATCGGCAAGGGCTATGAATACTCTTGCTTCCGGGCGCCAGTGAGGCGACATTAAAAAATGTTCAGTAACATAACCGTAATTTTGAATTACGACGTCAAGAACGGCATCAGAGCCTGCAGCATCAACATCATTATAGCTTTTCATCAGTTCGGTGTTGTCTTCACGCGACACGTTTATTATATTGACTTTGTAACCTAGGCCTTCAAGATGCTCTTTCAAGTCGTTTGTCAGCTGATCGCCGTAATCAAAACTGTTTTTTTGTAAGATCTCGTCTAACTCTTCAGCACTTGATTTAAGCGCCATTACAGCTCCGCCTATGGCACCTCCGGCAGCCAAAGGACTTCCAAGGTCCATAACACGTAAAGGAGGCTCATCCACCTTTATTATAGTTATTGCGTTTATATTTTTTTTATCTTCCGGTTTCAAGCTCATAGCAGACGGGGCACACGCAGAAAATAAAATTGAGACAGCCAACATAAAGATTGCATTTTTTAACATCATCGTATCCTTTGAAATTAAAATAGTACTTTTGTAATTATAATAAGATGGGACTTAAAACAAAATAACACTATTTAATACAAAAGAATGATGTCTATTTTATCACACCTGTACCTCTGTAGTTTGCACTGTGGTATATTGTGGCGCCGTTTTTTCGAGCGTAATACCTCATTAGCAGCTTTTGCAGCGTCGGCTCTATTGATGGAGCGAACCATGCATTGTTGCTTATAGCTACGACAAAATCAACATCTCCTTCGTAGATCTCCTGACATGTAGCCTCGTAACAGATGGCATTTCTGAACTTTACCCCTTTGATGGTAAAGTCGGTCGGTTCGGTTGCAGTTTTAAAGTCGGACGCTCCGCCGAAAAAGATCTTATTTACAAATTCCTTTGCGAATTTTGGAAGTGGGATATATTCTCCAAACGGGACTAGAACCAACTTTTTTGCCACTTCAAAGCCGCCGTCATAAAACAAATATGTGACGTTGTAGTGCAGACCATTCTCACTAAGAAGTGAACCTGCTATAATCGCTATATCGTTAGAGGCTTTTTTGAGTTCTTTGAAAACAAAAGGAGCTTTGTTCATAAAAAACGGGAAAACCGACTCTGGAAATATGACTAGGTCATATCCATCTTCTTTGGCAGTTTTTATCTCTTTAAATATCAGTGCTATTGTCGGAGAGAGGCTCTCTTTTTGCCATTTTTTATCCTGAGATATGTCGGTTGAGACAAGTTTTATCTTTAGCGGGGCATCTTTTTGGATATCGGGAGCAAAATTTATGCTAAATATAAGCAGCAAAAGAGGTAGAAATGTGTAGGGTTTTTTTATGTAATGTGGCAGAGCAAGGGCAGTTAGTATGATAGCCAGCTGATATTTGTGCACTCCAAAATAGCTGTCGACAAATAGAAGTTCCATCTGCAGCCAGTTAAAATCAAAAGGCTCGATAAAACTTAAGCCAAAAAGCATTAAGGCTCTTAAATCCGTTCTGTCGGTAAGGGCTAAAACTCCGAAAAAAAGCATATAAACAAGTGCGAAAAGCAGAGTGATTACGGGCTCCATGTACCCAACACCGTTATATTTAAAGCTATACCCGATCCAGTAAAACCATAAAAGACCTATAAAAAAGCCTGCTGCCAAAACGGCTCTTTTTGGAATGTAGAGAAGAAAAGCAAATGCAAAAAGCCCAAAGAGCGTGTTTATAAACTTAAGTGTTATACCGAAGTGCTCGAGATATAAAAAGGCACTGAAAAAAAGTGAGGTTACTACACCGCATGCTAAATCAAAAAAGATTGGATTGTACTTGCTTCTAATATTTTGGATTTTTTCAATCATCTTTTACCGCTGTATTTTTGGTTTGAATTATAGCACTACTTCAGTCTTTTATTAATATAGTTCTTGTATAATCGCCCCAATTTATTCAAAGGAAACCCAGACTCATGGAAATTATAAGTCAATTACTCCCGTTTATAATACTCATCGCAATTATGTATTTCATAATCATACGCCCTCAGCAAAAAGCTGCAAAAACTCATCAAGAGATGATAGCGTCTTTAAAGAAAGGCGATAAGATCGTTACGGTAGGCGGAGTTATATCGACAGTTTACAAAGTCGAAGAGCAATTTTTCAGCATTAAGATAAATGATGACGTAATCGTAAAGATAACAAAAGATGCCGTTGCAAGAAAGTATGAGGATGAAGCTTAATTACCGCATAGTAATATTTGCTCTTGCCATAGTCTTTGGTGTTTTTTTCTCTGCACCATCTTTATTTCAGATGCAAGACGGCAAGAAGGTAACTCTTGGGCTTGATCTTCAAGGCGGACTTCATATGCTGCTTGGCGTCAAGACTGAAGAAGCCGTTAAGTCACGCATTAAGTCGATTGCCGCAAGCGTAAAGCACTTCAGCGAGAGAAAAGACATATTGATCGACACGCTCTATTTTGATGAAGAGAGCGTCACGCTTACCCTTTTAGATAAAGACGATGTCAAGACCATTCAATCTTTTTTTCACGAGATCAAAGGTGCTATAGTAGTTGCAGTTGATGAGAAGGTCTCTCTAAGCCTTAGCGACGAGGAGATCAAAAGAACTGAGCAGCAGGCGATCTCTCAGGCTATTGAGACTATTAGAAACAGGCTTGATCAGTTTGGTCTGACGGAGCCTGTGGTGGCTCGCCAAGGTGAGGAGAAGATTCTTGTTCAACTCGCAGGCATAAAGACCATAGAAGAGGAGCAGCGTGCCCGTGAGCTGATTTCGCGTGCGGCAAAGCTCGAACTTATGGCAGTAGATGAGGATAGAACAGCAAGAGTCTACAGCATGAGTGAGAGCGAAGCGGCATCGTATGGAGATGTTATTTTAGAGGATGTTGCAAACCCGAGCGTAAAGCATCTTGTAAGAGAGATTCCTATCCTTGACGGCTCAATGCTAACGGATGCCAATGTCGGATTTGATGAAAATAACCGTCCTTTGATCAGCTTTTCATTAAATGCAGAAGGAGCAGAGATATTCGGTGACTTTACCGGTAGAAGCGTAGGCAAACGCTTAGCCGTTGTTTTGGACGGAAAAGTATATTCTGCTCCTGTTATAAATGAGCGTATAGGCGGCGGAAGCGGACAGATTTCCGGAAACTATACGGTTATGGAAGCAAAAGATTTGGCAATTGCGCTTCGCTCAGGTTCTCTTTTGGCTCCTATCTACCTAATGGAGAAGCGTTCAGTCGGTCCTAGTCTCGGAGCAGACAGTATTAAAGCGAGCCTTATAGCTCTTGTGGGCGGTTTTGTACTTGTAATAGTCTTTATGATGGTCTATTACAGAATGGCTGGAGTGATCGCAAATATCGCTCTGATAGCGAACCTGTTCATTATTTTGGCCGTCATGAGTCTATTCGGAGCTACGCTTACGCTTCCTGGCATGGCCGGAATTGTCTTAACGGTAGGTATGGCGGTTGATGCGAATGTTATCATCTCTGAGCGTATCCGTGAGCTTATACATGAAGGAAAGTCTATCCATAAAGCAATAGAAGAGGGTTATGCAAACGCTATGAGCGCTATTTTGGATGCAAATATTACGACGCTTATAGCGGCCGTTGTTCTCTATGCTTATGGAACAGGAGCGATCAAAGGTTTTGCGATTACCATCAGCATTGGGATATTAGCTTCGATGCTAACTGCTATTCTTGGAACACACGGTATCTACGAGATGCTTGAGAAGAGAATACAAAAAAGTAAAAACAATCTTCTTTGGTTCGGGATTAAGGGGTAATTATGGAATTTTTCAAGTATACAAAAACCTTTAATTTTATGGGCAAGTCAAAGTTGGCAATGATCTTATCGGTGGTATTGGTGCTGGGTTCGTTTGTTCTTTTGGCAACCAAAGGTCTTAACTACGGTGTCGATTTTGCTGGCGGAACTATTGTTCAGGTAAAATATAATACCGCTGCTCCGATCGATGAAATGAGAGAAAAACTAAAGAGCAATGCTATTTTTGACGGCGCTTCCATAACAGAATTCGGATCTGAAGACGAGGTGGTTATCCGCATGAGAACATCGACAGGAGACGTGGTCGTAGATGTCGGGGATGTTACTCGTGAGACCCTTGTCGGTACAGGGGAGTTTGAGATCCGCCGTGTCGATATAGTCGGCCCAAAAGTCGGAAGTGAGCTAAAAGAGAAGGGGATAATGTCTCTGATCTTAGCTGTAATAGGTATCTTGGTGTACGTGGCGTTTAGATTTGAGTGGAGATTCGCCGTAGCTTCTATCATGGCTCTTGTTCACGATGTCTCAATCGCTCTTGGAGCTATTGCTCTTGTAGGATTAGAGGTAAACCTTGACGTTTTAGCAGCGCTTCTTACCATTTTGGGTTATTCGTTAAACGATACAATTATCGTATTTGACAGGATCCGTGAGGGTGTCGTAAAAGGCAGAGATATTGAACTCTCAGAGATAATCGATGACTCGGTTACAAGAACATTGGCTAGAACGACGCTTACTTCGCTTACAACGTTCTTTGTTGTATTTACGCTCTTCATGTTCGGCGGTGAGATAATTCATGCATTTGCATTTACTCTTTTGGTCGGAATCGTGGTCGGAACATACTCATCAATCTTTGTTGCATCGCCTACACTGCTTCTTTTTGGTTTTGATGTGAAAAAATATCATGTCAAACTTGCCGAAAAAGCAAAAAGAGAAGCTGAAAAAGAGAGAATGAGATCACAGTTTGAATCTGGAGTGATGTAAACTGCATACCCTTTTTACCGAGTTTTGACTCGGTAAAGTCTTCCTTTTAAAAATCATATTAGTCTTTAGTTAACCCAATAAAAGTTACAATTGTTAATATATGAAAAGGAGTATATTATGAGTGATATTTCATTTTTAGTATTTTTTTTGTTTGTAGCTTTTTGGATATACACGATAGTTTCTGTATCAAGAGCTGAGTTTAAAGAGGAAAAGCAGAAAACATTCTGGCTGATAGGTGTTATTTTTGTTCCTCCTTTGGCAATTTTTTATTTTTTTATGAAAAAAAACCTGCTTCTTAAATAGGCTCTATAAAGACTTCAGTCGCTACTTAAGATACTTTTTGTATAATCTTGCCAATTAATTTAAACAGAGGTGTTTGCATGGATTGGGGCAAGGTAATATACGTATTTTTTTCATTGATGAGTTTAACATCAATCGCAGGTTTCTTATATGAGCATAGTGCTGTAGCGCTTTTTGTGGCGGGCAGCTTGAATCTGGTCTCTACATTTTTGAAAATAGGTGTTAGAAATCTCCTCTCCGCCGAGTTGTTGGCATCATCGTTAGTAGCTGATCTTCATCTTATACCGGCATTTATCTATCTTGAAGTAGTCGGAAATCTAGAGTGGGCTATAGCTCTGGCAATAGGAGCTTTGATAGCAAACCTGTTTTCCGTAGGACTTGTATACATAGAGAGCTCTAAAAATCGTGATGAATACTAGGAGAATTTTTTGCAATACAGTTCAAAAGAGTTAGAGAAAAATTGGCAGGATTATTGGGCCAAAAACAGAAGCTTTGAGCCGAGTGAAGATTTTTCAAAAGAGAAAAAATATATACTGAGCATGTTCCCTTTTCCAAGCGGAAGACTTCATATGGGGCATGTCAGAAATTATACTCTTAGTGATGCTTTTGCAAGATATTATCGTCAGCAGGGCTTTAATGTTCTTCACCCAATCGGTTTTGACAGTTTCGGTATGCCTGCTGAAAATGCGGCTATTAAAAACGGCTCTCATCCAAAAAAATGGACTTACGACAACATTGACTATATGAAGGGTGAGTTTAAGTCGCTCGGGTTCTCTTTCTCAAAAGAGCGAGAGCTTGCTACGAGCGATGAACTTTACACTAAATTTGAGCAGGGCTTTATTATCGATATGTATGAGAAAGATCTTCTCTACCGTAAAAAAGGCTTTTTAAACTGGTGCAACAGCTGTCAGACAGTTTTGGCAAATGAGCAGGTTATCGAGGGGTGTTGCTGGAGATGTGATAACCAGGTAGTCAAAAAAGATATGAACCAGTACTATTTCAAGATAACCAAGTATGCCGATGAGCTTCTGGATGATCTCCATAAGCTTGAAGACGGCTGGCCTAAGCAGGTATTGACTATGCAGGAGAATTGGATAGGCAGGTCAAACGGCCTAGAGTTCAAGCTCCGTTTTGATGATGAATCGCTTGTTAAGCTAGGTAAAAATTTTGATGGCTTTGATGTCTTTACTACACGTCCTGATACTATCTACGGTGTAAGTTATACCGCTTTGGCACCGGAGCACGAAATAGTTACATATATGATCGAAAACTCTCTTCTTGATGAGGAGAGTGTTGCTAGGATCAAGGAGATGAAAAATGCCTCATCGATTGATAGACAAAAAGAGAAAAGCGGTATTGCTTTAAACTTAAACGTCACTCATCCGCTTACAAACAAAAAAGTTCCCGTCTGGGTTGCGAATTTTGTTTTGATGGATTACGGTAGCGGTGCTGTTATGGCTGTTCCTGCCCATGATGAAAGAGATTTCGATTTTGCCAAAAAGTATGATCTGCCTATAAATGCGGTAATAAAACCGTTTGAGGGTGAATTAGAGTCTGATAAAGCGTATACGGAAGCGGGAGAGCTTTTTAACTCAGAAATATTTAACGGCTTGAACTCTAAAGATGCACAGTCAAAGATAATAGATTACTTCCAAGAGAAAAAAATCGGTAAGAAAACAACGAACTACAAACTAAAAGACTGGGGTGTTTCGCGCCAGAGATATTGGGGTGCACCTATCCCTTTTGTCCACTGTGAGAGTTGCGGTATCGTTATGGAGAAAAAAGAGAATCTCCCGATAGCGCTTCCGGAAGATATCGAGATAACAGGAGAGGGAAATCCTCTTGAAAAGCATCCGACATGGAAACATTGTAAATGTCCTAAATGCGGCAATGATGCGATTCGCGAAACAGATACGATGGATACGTTTGTAGAGTCCTCGTGGTATTTCTTGCGTTTTTGTGCATCTCCTAAAAATTGGATGGATGAAGCTTTTTCAAAAGAGCAGATTAAGTACTGGATGGGTGTTGACCATTATATAGGTGGGATCGAGCATGCGATCTTACACCTTCTTTATGCAAGGTTTTTTACAAAAGTTTTCCGCGACTTGGGCTATCTGGAGTTTGATGAACCGTTTGATAGACTTTTAACACAGGGGATGGTGTTAAAAGACGGTGCTAAAATGAGCAAGTCAAAAGGTAATACCGTCGATCCTGACGCGATCATAGATAAGTACGGCGCGGATACGGCAAGACTTTTCATACTTTTTGCAGCGCCTCCTACGCAGGAGCTGGAGTGGAATGACAGTGCTGTCGAGGGTGCATACAAATTTATAAAAAGATTTTACGACAGAAGCGCAAATGTACGCAAGATGGATTCTCTTGTATCAATTAAGCATTCAACTCTCTCAAAAGATGAGAAGTTTGCAAGAAAGAAAGTATATGAAGCTTTAGCAAGAGCCGAGGACGTATATACGCATAGATACACATTTAATACTATGATCGCAGGTGTTATGGAGGCGATGAATGCTCTTAACCTTCAGACAAACGAGGATGTGTGGAGCGAGGGTTATTGGATACTTACTTCAATTATGGAGCCGGTGATACCTCATGTATGCTGGGAAATATCTAATAGATGTTTCTCTCTTAAGAACCTCACTTCGCAAAAAGTCGTAGAAGAGGTTTTTGTTGAAGATTCTGTAACTCTCGGTGTTTCGATTAACGGAAAAAGAAGATGTGAAATAGAAGTGGCACTTGATGCGCCGCAGGATGAGATACTTGCCGCTGCAAAAGCAGAGGCGCATAAGTGGCTTGATGGCAAGACTCTCGTAAAAGAGATCTTGGTTCCAAAGAAATTAGTAAATCTAGTTGTCAAGGATTGATATTGAATATTTTTTCAAACATGAGAATAGTTCTGCTCCTGTCTTTGGTTTTAGTTGCTGTAAGCGGCTGCGGATATAAACCGAGTGCTAAATTCTCCAGAGAAGTTATGGGAGAGAAGATAAGTACAAGTGTTATCATCTCATCTATAGATCCTCAAAATACGGTACTGATAAAAGATGCGGTAGACAGGGCTATTATTGAGGTGTTTCAGGCATCTTTGGTTAGCAAGAACAAATCTCAGACGCATCTTGTTTTAAAGATGGGGAAACCGTCTTATTCACCGATTGTTTATGACGAGAACGGGTATGTGACTGGATATAGAATGAGTGTTTCTCTAAGTATCATAAAACATACTAACGGTGAGTCAAAAAGCTATAGTACAAGAGGGTTTCATGATTTTTCAGTAGCACCTAATGCTATTGTAACGGATCAGGACAGATTTGAAGCTATCGGTTATGCCGCGCAAAGAGCTATCAAGTCGTTTGTCGCACAGGTCTCCGCCGAGGGAGCAAGAGCAAAAAAGTAAGGAGTGGTTATTAATATTCAGGCTATTATAAAAAAAGCTGTAAAGAGATTAGAGTTAGAGGGTAAACTTTTAACGCCTGATTTTTATGCCGAAGCATTTTGCAAGGAGGCTTCAAAAGCTGGATTTGCAACAGAAGACTGCTCAAAGTTAGAGAGGTTTAGCGCATCTTTGAACAAAGAGTTTCAAGATGAGCTAAAAAAATACCACATAAAAAACATTTCCGAACTCTCCCGTTTTTTGATCTCAAAACTAAACAGAACAAATCCATCTCACTGTGCAAATCTGCTTGAATCCCATACTCTTTTTGTAAGAAGAGTACTTCAGGTACTAGAGGTCCTGCATAATAAAGAGGCGGCAGAACTTGCAAAAAGAAGCCTGGAGCTTTTAAACAGAGAACCTTCAGTTGCCGAAATAGATCAGTTTAGACAGCTTTGGATAAACTTTATAACGACCTACGACGATACATTTTTGCAGAAACTAAAAGCTCTAGGCGATGTCGATAGAAGCAATCTTAAAGCAACTGTCGAAAACTTAAACCTGACAAATCTATGTGACAAGCCTCTTGGATCTTTGGAGCTCTCTACTATCGCTTCGCTGCTTGTCTCATCTTTAACGCCCTCAATAGCACCGAGCATAAACGATAGAATAGCAGATATAAGCCAGAGAATAAAAAGCAATCCTCAGCTTCTGCAGAGTGCTTCTGTAGAGTCAGAGATAAAATCTGCCATAGCTCTAAGAATAGCGCTTGACAAGCAGAGCGTCAAAGAGATGATAGAATCAATTGACGGTGTGCTTGACAAGCTCTCTATAAGGCTTATAGAGATGATAGAGAGTTCCGATAATTCTACCGTAGAGATACAAAAGATAAAAAAAGAGCTTGAGAGCTATAATGAGAAAACGATTACCAACTTTAGCATCGCTCATAAAAAAATATACTCTATTGCCGTAGCTCTTGAGAAGAACACCCAAGCACTTACAAGCGATCTGAAAAAACACAACAACGAAGTGAATCTGCTTAGTAAAAAAATAGAACATCTGGAGCAAGAGCTTCAGCGTGCAAGAGATGAATCCAAAGAGGATTTTTTAACAAAGCTCTACAATAAACGGGCATTAGAAGAATTGATGAATATTAAAGAGGCGGAGTTTGAGAGATACGGGCATAACTTTACGGTCGTCTTTTTAGACCTTGATCACTTTAAAGAAATAAACGATACCTATGGACATGATGCAGGTGATGCCGTATTGTTTGCATTTGCAAAAATACTTAAAAACGAAGCTAGGGCGGTTGATATAGTCGGAAGATTCGGCGGGGAGGAATTTCTTGCGATCCTCGGTGAAACAGATGCCAAAGGCGGTATTGTATTTGCCGAGAAGGTAAGAAAAAAACTCAAAAAAAGCTCCCTGATGTATAAAGAGAACCAGATAAAGATCACAGTCAGCTGCGGCGTTAGTGACAGAAAGTCAAACTTCTCGCTTCAAAGTCTGTTAAAGAGTGCCGATGAGAATCTTTATAAAGCCAAACATGAGGGCAGAGACAGGGTTGTTCATAAGTGAGACTAAAAGAGTATTTGGATCTTAAACCGCTCTACTATGAGAAGATCGACTATGAGCGTATGCCAAGAGTCTATGAGAAGGTAAAAGCCGCTCTTCCTGCTCCAAAAATAGTCCATATTATCGGAACGAACGGTAAGGGCACAACGGGCAGATTTTTGGCAAATGCGCTTTTTTCAATGGGTTATAGCACAGGGCACTATACATCCCCTCATATACTGGAATTTAATGAGCGTATATACAAAAACGGCAAAAATGTAAGTGAGAGCGAACTAGAAGAGGCGCATCAAAAACTGCAAAATATTTTGAGAAAAGATGATGCGGATTCACTTAGTTATTTTGAGTACACTACATTTTTGGCAATGCTGCTTTTTAGTGGATGTGACTATGTAGTTATGGAAGCAGGGCTTGGGGGAGAACATGATGCTACGGCGGTATTTCCAAAAATACTTACTCTAGTAACGCCTATAGCGTATGATCATGAAGCTTTTTTAGGTTCAAATATAGAAGATATTGCCACTACTAAACTTAATGCCGTTCAAAACAGCGCTATTTTAGGTATTCAAAAATATGATGAGGTGTATAAAACTGCCCATAAAATAGGTGCTGAAAAATCGCTAAATATATATAGGATGGATGATCTTTTAGATGAAGCTGATAGGCAGAATATAGACGAGATCGCAAAAAAACACTCACTTGCTCCATATTTGACACAGAATCTCTCTTTAAGCATTGCCGCTTTGAAGTTTTTGGGAATTGAGTATAGCACAGAGGACTTTTTGTCTGTGCAGCTTTTTGGAAGACTTACATCTATAGCTAATAATGTCACTATAGATGTAGGACACAATGTCTTGGCTGCTCAAAGCATAGCAGATGCGCTTGCCGGCAAGAAGTACGTACTTGTATATAACAGTTATAAAGATAAGAACTACTTAGATATACTAAAAGTGCTAAAACCTATTGTTTTGCATGTAGAGATAATAACTATAAATGACCAAAGAGCTGCGTCGATAGATGATATTAAAACTGTTTTAACCAATATAGGGGTAAAATACAGACGATTTAAAGAGATAAAACCGGAATTTAACTATCTTGTTTTCGGTTCTTTTAGCGTTGTCGAGACATTTTTAAGAGAGTATTATGAATAATCACTTTACGATTACGATACATGACGATAATGGCGTAAAGCAGTTCAATCTTCATAAAATTATAAAAAAAGCAATATTTTACGCCGTTTTATTTATCGCAACCATTGCACTCAGTGCTATTGGTACTATTTTATATCTAAATCACGCGGTAGATGAGATAGAGACAAAGCATCAAAGTGTCCAAAAGGCTTATTTGGCACAAAAAGAGAAGAATAGACTTCTGGATGAGAGCATGCAGGAGACTCAGATGGCACTTGTAGATAAAAAAAGAGAGCTTATGGAGGTCTCAGATACGCTATCGGAGATAGAAACGCTCATAGGGCTTGCTCCCGTAGCAGATATGTCGCTTCAAGAGAGAGTCAATATGACAAAGTTAAACTCTGAGCATATGGCCACTCTTATGCAGTTTATTCCAAGCGGCTCTCCTGTCAGGTATAACGGTTTAACAAGCAACTTCGGCTATAGGATACATCCTACACTTAACTCAAAAGAGCTTCATCGCGGAATTGATATGAAAGCGGCCATGGACACACCTGTTTACGCTACGGCTGACGGTATCGTAGAGTGGGCCGGATTTCACGAGAAGAGCGGATTCGGAAATCTTGTAATTCTTCAGCACAATTACGGTTTTAGAGCCTATTTCGCTCATTTAAACAAAATTGTGATAAAATCGGGTAGTTTTGTTAAAAAGGGCGATCTGATTGCCTATACCGGCAACTCAGGAATGAGCAGCGGCCCGCATCTCCATTATGAAATCAGATTTATTCAAAGGGCGGTCAACCCTGTAGAATTTGTAAGATGGAGTGTAAAAAACTATAAAGATATATTTGAAAAGGAGAAACAGATACCATGGCAATCTTTAATAACGGCGACAGCGCACATAAAAGTACCAAACCCGACACAAACACTACCATCATCACAGCTGGCTCTACAATCAAAGGAGAGATGACACTGGCGTGCAATCT
>JBFEYZ010000031.1:0-13551 GCA_041561855.1 Sulfurimonas sp.
CCATAGTATTTACACACGGAGCAGAGACTACGATTGTATGGATCTTTTGCGGCTGACACTTCTCAAAATTCTCTTTTGTGCCGTAATCCATTGTAACTTGCGTCTTAATATCAACACCCAGTTTTGACGGATTTGCTTTTGCATAGTTGTAAACTTTCTCCATCAAAACTCTTGCATAAGTAATTGCGCTTGGCATATAATTTTTAGTCTCAATATCTGCATAGCCGAACATGATCCCCTGATCACCCGCACCTGTTTCTCCGTCTTCCTGGTCTACACCTTGATTAATATCCGGAGACTGCGCATTTAAAAGCACTTGCAGCTCTACGTCTTCAGGATGGAGACATTCCTCTTTTGTAAAGTACGGATTCCCGTCGTAGCCTATGTTTACAAGTGCATCATGAACGATTTTTTTATAATCTTCCGTCGTAATTCTGGTTTTTGACGTAACTTCACCGCCGATTACAATATGTTTTCCTGCAACAAAAACCTCTGATGCAACTCTTGATCTTGGATCCCCTATGATCAGTCTATCGACTATGCTGTCTGCAATAATATCCGCACACTTGTCCGGATGTCCCGGACTAACTACTTCACTCGTAAATAAATACATCTATGTCCTTAAGTTATTATCAGCTTATAAAAATCTCTTTTTATAAACTAGTTTGAAAAACACCATTTGATTTTGGCTTATATAACTAAGCCGGGCGCTTTCCACATCGAAGTCGTAATATTATCATCTACTAACTTTAATTGTACTTCGTAAGCTTTTTCAAATTTAACTTTTATATCATCATAAATCTTTTTGTTATCAGGATCAGGCTCATACACCCTATCCCAGACAACAACTCTTTTTGCCGCATCGGATATGCTCTTATAAACTCCTGCACCGACACCTGCAGCCATCGCCCCGCCAAGCGCCGTTGCTTCCGTTACACGTGGAATCTTGACTCTGCATCCTGTCACATCAGCAACTATTTGGGGCCAAAGCCTCCCTTTGCTGGCACCGCCCGCGAAAACGATCTCATCTATTTTTATGTTCGTAAACTCTCTTATCTTATCAAGATTTATGCCCGAGACTATTGCAGCATTTTCCTGCAGACTCCTAAACATTGAGGCACGATTGCAAATATCTGGGTTTATACTAAGGTTTAAGAAACTGGGTGCTGCGTGATACCACTTCCCATACTTCATAGAGTCTGAAAAAATTGGCAAAATTTCATAAGAGCCAACTGGAACCTTTGAGGCTTTTTCTTCTAGAAGTGCGTAAACATCAACGCCCTGCTCTTTTGCCTCAAGCTTCTCCATATCGCAAAAAGCATCTCTAAACCAGCGCATAACAAGACCGCTGAAAAATGTGATTCCCTCTGCCTGAGACTGGTTTGGAATTACATGAGGATTTACTCTTATATTCATATCTTTTGGAGGCGGTGTATTACTCTCTATATTTACAATCTGCTGCCAAAAAGAGCCGCCAAGAATTGCCACCTGCCCAATATCTACGACACCTAAACCAGCAGAACCGAGCTGAACGTCTCCTCCGCCCATTACTACTTTTACGTTTGTTGAGAGACCTGTAACGATTGAAGCATCTTCACTCACGCTTCCCATAAGAGTCCCTACCTCTAAAACTTCAGGGAAAATATTATCTTTAAGCCCTACTTTTGCAGCCATCTCACCTGCCCAGGTACGGTTTTTTAAAGAGAATATTCCTGTTGTTCCGCCGTTACTAGGATCAGTAGCAATAATGCCGCTGAGTTTTGCTAAAATCCAATCGCCGATCATGGAGACTTTTGCAACCCGTTCATAAATCTCCGGTCTGTTGTTTTTTAACCACAATATTCGCGGTATCGCACCAAGCGCAAAAGTCTGTCCTGACTCTTTATAAAACTCCTCTTCAATTCCTTTGAAGTTCTCTTTTAAGTACCGCACTTCTTCGCCTGCCCTTGCATCTACATTCGCAACTGCCCAAAGTTCTCTGCCGTCTTTGTCGTAAAGAACGATCCCCTCACGCATACTTGTCGCACTTAGGGCTACGATATCATCACCGCTTATACCAGCACTTTTAAGAGACTCTTTTATACATTCAGATGCAAGAATCCAATTTGCGTCGAAATCAAAGCTCATAGAGTTAGGCACACCGTCTTCTTCCAGGTGAGTCCACTCTTTCTGAGCAACACTTATTTGATTTCCCATAGTATCAAATATAACGGCTCTTATGCTCCCTGTTCCTGCGTCTATTGCCATTAAATACTGCAAAATATTTATCCCAGAACTTCTAGTTCATCGCTGTATTTGTCTTCGCAGTACTGCTCGTAGCTTGATTTGTAGACCTTGTAATGCTCAGAGTTTCTATGTCCGTCAAGTGCAGCCTCGTCTCTCCACGTCTCTACCGCAAAGAACTTCTCAGGTCTATCCTTGCATTGAAAAATGTCGTAAAAAATACATCCATCCTCTGCTTTGCTTGGCTTTACCATAGCAGTTAAAAGCTCTTTCATTTTCTCTATTCCGTCTTTTTTTGCAATAAATGTCACTTTTTTTGTAATCGTCATCTTTTCTCCGATATGCTTAATTTTTAATCTAGGCGATTATAGCAAAAATGAGTAATTTGACTATAATAATAAAAAAATTAGGACATCTGCTTTGGATTTGATACTGCAAATTGAAGATTTAATAGAAAAAAACGGCAGTGATTTTGAGCTCTCAAAACTCTTTAAAGCCTTCATACGTGAGTATAAAACCTCACTTGGCGAGCTGTTTGAGAAAAATCAGGGAAAAGATTTTTTAGTCAGGCATACAAAGCAGCTAGATTCCATTATAACTTTAATGTACAAAACCACTCTCAGGCGTATTTTCGGAAACTATCTTCCAATGAGAAGCTCCATTCCCATAGCCATAGTCGCTCTGGGAAGCTACGGCCGCGAACAGCTCTGTGTTCACAGCGATGTCGATCTTCTTATAGTCTATGAGAAAGTTGATGGCTTCAAGAGTGAGCTTATAATCGAGAAATTTTTCTACCTTGCCCTCGATGCGGGACTGAAACTGGGACATAGAGTCCATGAAACGAACGACCTTTTTGCGGCGAGCAAAGAAGATATCACAATCAGAACGGCACTTATGGAAGCCAGATTCATAACAGGATCTACGCTTACATGGCATGAAACAGGCAAAGAGCTGAACAAAATACGCCTCTACAATCAAAAAGAGTTTATTCTAGCAAAAGTAAAAGAGTCGCAGGAGAGACGTAAAAAGTATCCGACATCGATGCAGCCAAACATAAAAGAGAGTGTGGGCGGACTTAGAGACTCAAACTTTATATTCTGGATCGCACATACTATATACGGAGTTACAACGCTCAAAGATTTGGCAGGCACTCTCTTTTTGGATGAGGAGTACAAAGAGTATAGAGTGGCACTGGAGCTGCTTTTTCGCACAAGAAGCGCTCTTCATCTTGTTACAAATAAACAGGAAGACAGACTTCTTTTAGAGTTTATCCCTGAAGTGAGCCGACTTTTAGGATTTAAAAATCAGCAGAAGATGATTACAAAAGTTCTTGAAGCGCAGTGGCGCATAAGCAATTTTACTCAAATTTTTGTAAAGAAGATGGTTCGTCCATATATAGCCGATATGTCACAGCTTGGCAATTTTAGAAAAAATCGTCTAAGCAGAGGCATATATAAAATCGACAACAGAATCTACGCCTCATACAATCTGCCCATTCAGCCGCTAAACAAACTTCTTGAGAGCTTGGTTTTGCTTGAAGACAAGCCATACCATTTCGATGCAGGATTTTTACGTCAATTTACCTACGTAAAAATATCATACCCTCTTCAGGCAAAGACATATTCGCTTTTAAAAGAGCTATTTAAAAAAAGATATATGTACAGCTTTTTAAAACTCTTTTACGATGCAGGTGTTCTACATCATCTATTCGGTGCTTTTAAAAAGGTTCTTCATCTGCCTCAGTTTGACGGCTATCACCACTACCCGGTTGATATTCACTCAATCAAGTGCGTCGAAGCGCTTGAAAATATCAAGGAGCCTTTCATCCAAAACCTCTATGATGAGTTTAGCAGCGACGAAAAGCTGCTGCTAAAAATCGTGACCCTTTTTCATGACAGCGGAAAGGGAAGAATTCAAGATCACAGTGAAGTCGGTGCTAAGCTCATAGCTGCTTTTGTTGACAAAATGAAACTCAAAGAGGAAGACAGAGAGAGATGCGTCACTTTGGTAAAACAGCACGTAGCGATGAGTAATGTAGCACTAAGAGAGAATATACACAATGAAAAAACACTCTATAAGTTTATGTCAAACATAGGAGACGTAAAAAATCTTCAGCTTCTTTATGTTCTAACTTATGCAGATATAAACGGTGTAGGAGACGGTGTATACAACTCTTTTACCTCAAAACTTTTAAGAGAACTCTATACAAATGCTCTTGAGGTTGCACAAAACCGCCAAAGAATAACCGACGCATCCAAAAGAATTAACAGTGAAAGGCGCGTTGCAAAACTTCAAGAGTTTTTAGAACTGCCAAAACTCCTGCAGAGTAAACTTTTGCGAGTAGAATCCAATCTCTTTTTCCTAAAACATACGCCGCAAGACATTATTGAAATTGCGAAGAAAGCTTCAAATACAAAAAAGTATGACTTCTCAATAAATTCACAGAGTTCCTTGGTAATAGAGATCTATAGAAAAATCCCCTTAAACATCGGTTATCTTCTGGCATCTCTCAGTCACCTTGATGTTGCATCTATGGAAATATTCACTCTATTTGACGGCGTAAAATATTTTAAAATAGAGTTTATAGAGCATGTTGATGAAAACGAAACTCTTCATATAGAAAATATCATCAATAACGCTTTTGACATGAGCAGGCATATAAAACTAAAAGACGTGACTATCCGCAAGGATGAGATTGGCATAGATTGTGAGCACTCGCTTACCCATGCAGAGATAACTATACATACAAAAAACCAAAAAGGTCTCTTGGCTTACATCATGGAGTGCTTCGAAGAGCTTGGCATAAATATAGTCACAGCAAAGATCCACAGTACTAAACATAAAGTACGAGACAGCTTCTTAATAGAAAAACAAAACGATATATGCAATAATGTCGAAAAAATTTATACACTGTTAACAAAAAAAATTTAAATGCCGCTTCATGCGGTAGGCATAAGTGCCATACAAATTAGCGCAGATGTCGGAATTCAATCCCCCTTGAGGATATACTTCCGACATCGTTTAAAACAAAACTAAGGGTATATACATGTGCGGAATAGTCGGTTATTTAGGTAAAAAAAATACAAAAGAGATTTTATTAGACGGACTTAAAGAGCTTGAATATCGCGGATATGACTCGGCGGGCATTGCAGTTTTGGAAAACGGAAAGTTCTCTAACTACAAAGCTGTCGGAAAACTTGTCAATCTTCAAGAAAAGACCAAAAATTTTAAAACAGAGGGTTTTGCAATCGGCATCGGGCATACAAGATGGGCTACGCACGGAAAACCTACAGAGCTAAACGCTCACCCGCATCTAGGAGAAGGTTCTTACGTTGTTCATAACGGGATCATAGAAAACTACGCAACCCTTAAAAAAGAACTTCAGGCAAGCGGCATTACATTTTTAAGCCAAACCGACACGGAAGTCATAGTACATCAGTTTGAAAAGAACCAAAAAAATGCCAAAAACAGTTTTGAAGCTTTTTCAAAAACCGTAAAAGAGCTTCACGGGGCTTATGCGATTTTGCTTGTCACAAAATCTGAGCCTGATACTATCTTTTTTGCAAAACACGGATCACCGATGCTAATCGGAGTAAACAAAGATAACGAAAAGTATTTTGCCTCTTCAGATACGCCTCTCATAGGTCACTGCCAGAGAGTGAACTATTTTGAGGATGGTGACTACGGATATGCGACATCCGATGAAATTGCAATCTTCGACAAAGACGGAGTCAAAAAAGAGCCTAGATTCTGTGAGCTTTCACAAAATAAACTTCTGGCTCAAAAGGACGGCTACAGATTTTTTATGGAAAAAGAGATCTATGAGCAGAGCGTAGTAATCTCAGACACTCTTATGGGAAGACTAAGCGACGATGAGATCATATTTGACGAACTTGACAAAAGTCTGTTTGAGGGCATAAACGAGATAAAGCTATGCGCATGCGGAACTTCATACCACGCAGCAATGAGCGCATCATATCTATTTGAGAGATACTCCAAGATAAAGACTTCGCTAGAGATCGCAAGTGAGTTTAGATACAGAGAACCGATAATGACAAAAGACACTCTCTTTATAGTTATATCACAAAGCGGTGAGACTGCAGATACTCTGGAAACGCTCAAGATGGCAAAAGCTGCAGGACTTAAAACTCTGGTAATCTGCAACGTCGACAACTCATCTATGGTAAGATTGGCAGATGCGACAATTTTAACAAGGGCGGGAATAGAAAAAGGAGTGGCTTCAACGAAAGCTTTTGCTACACAAGTCACTGTTTTTTGGATGCTCTCTTTATATGTTGCAAAACTTAAAAACTCGCTTACGCAAAAAGAGATCGCTTCACATATCTCTACTCTTCGTGAGATCCCGTCGCACGTAAAAGTAAGTGACGATATGCATGAACGCATAAAAAGATTATCAAAAAGATACCTTCACGGTCACGGATTTTTCTTTATAGGCAGAGACATTTTCTATCCTTTGGCGTTAGAGGGCGCTCTTAAACTCAAAGAGATCTCATACCTTCATGCCGAAGGCTATCCTGCTGGGGAGATGAAACACGGTCCTATCGCTCTTGCAGACCCTGAACTTTTTACCATAGCCCTGCTTCCTAAGCATCTCCATTATGAGAAAGCAAAAAGCAATGTAGAAGAGCTGAGTGCGAGAGACTCTACCATCTGTGCTATCAGTCAGATAGGGTTCGAGAAAGCAGATGACTTTATAGAGATCTCTGCTTGTGAGCACTATATGCTTGAATTTTTTGAGATGATGGTCGTCCTACAACTCTTGTCTTTGGAGATATCCATAAGATTAGGTAATGATGTAGACATGCCCAGAAACTTAGCAAAAAGCGTAACAGTCGAATAATTGGCTGACATTTCAAACTAAATTTATATTTACTTGGATATTATAAAAACCAAACTTATCATACAAAGCGACTAAAAATGAAAACAAAATCCAGACTTTTACTTATAGTTACATTTATGCTGCTCGGGTTAACCGCAGCGACAATCGTAAATATTTCCCTTAACTTTAGGGAGTACAGCATAAGCAGTGCGGTTGAAAAATCACAACTTGCAGCAAATATAGTAAAAGACGGACTTACAGCCCATATGGTTAACAATATGATGGACAAGAGACAATACTTCTTGGACAAAATAGCTACAAGCAACAATATAAAATCGCTCTGGATAGCAAGAGGCGAGAATGTTATACAGCAGTACGGAGAGGGCTTAAGCAACGAAGCTATCAGAGATGAGATCGATAAAGAGGTTTTAAGAACCGGCGAGAGCGTACAAAAAATTACAGAAAATACAAAAAACACTATACTAAGGGTTACAATACCATACAAAGCCTCAACACCTATTGACAATACGAACTGTATGTCATGTCATAAAGTATCAAGAGGCGATACGCTGGGTGTTATCAGCATGGAGTTTGACATCAGCGATATGAGAAGCAGCGGAATGTTTACAATTCTAAAGATACTGGGAATAAACCTGCTCTTTATAGTAGTCGTTCTCTTTTTGATAAACTACTACGTAACTCCATATCTGAATCTTTTTTCAAACCTTCAAACCGGTATTAAAAAAGCGTACAGCGGAGATTTCACGCACAACTTCGTATCAAAGGTCGGAGGAGATGCAAGAAGCGTCGTGGATCAGATGAACTCGCTCTTTAGAAAGATGCAGGAGACTTTTGGCGATATTAAATTCAATCTTGCAACGTTCATACCGCAGGGGTGTGTATCATCAAGCGACCCTCTTTATGAAGCAAAAACCATTATCAGTGAGCTCTCAGACATCTATAAATTTAAAAAGACGATAGAACTTGACGGCTCTAAAGATGAAGTATATACAAGAATAATCGATATTTTAAAGCTAAAGTATCAAGTAGGACATTTTGCATTTTACGAAGTAAACAATGTAACTTCGGAAAGAAAACTTATATACAGTACAGAAGAAGACAATATATGTTTTGAAAAGACTAATAAAAATGCAATGGAGTGCAGAGCCCACAGAACGAACAGCGTAACGGTATCAACAGAGTTTCCTAATTTATGTCAGGCGTGCGTTGCAGTCGATATAAACTATGTTTGTATTCCTTTTAATATAAATCACGATATATCTTTGACAGTCTCTATGACATCCGAGGAGAAGGATGAAGTTGAAAAGATGAAGAAAAACATAACAAGCATTAAACATTATCTAGAGGCGGCAAAACCGGTTATTGAGAGTCAGATATTGATGGAAAAACTAAGAGACACTTCTCTTAGAGACGGTATGACAGGCTTATATAACAGAAGATTCCTCGAAGAGGTAATAGATAAGATAATGAGTCATGCAAATAGACATAATGAAACTTATGCCGTTATGATGCTTGACGTCGACTTCTTCAAGATGGTAAACGACACTTACGGACATGATATAGGCGACAAAGTAATCGTTGCACTCGCAAAAGTACTCAAAAACAGTATACGCGAGGCGGACTTGGCTATACGCTATGGAGGGGAAGAGTTCTTGATACTTCTAAGTAACGCAACCGATGAGGGGATTATGCAGGTTGCTACAAAAATACACTCTGCATTCGGTGCATTGTCATTTGACGTCGGAACATCAGAGACTCTTAAAAAGACGCTTAGTATCGGTATAGCAAAATTCCCTACAGACGGTGATACCATCTGGAAATGTATAAAATATGCAGACACGGCTCTATATGAAGCTAAAAAGACCGGAAGAAACAAGATCGTAGAATTTAAACCTGAGATGTTCCAAGGAGAGGATTTTTAATCTTCCTCTTCTTTATTAATTGATACTAAGCAATTTAAAAGAGTGATGTAATTGCAAGGCGCTGACGAGGAAGCATACTTATAAAGTATGTGACGAGTTAAGCAACGCAGCAAGTGCGTTACTTTTTTGATTTTAAACTATTACTTAGTGCTGCAAGCAGAAACACCCGGAGGTGTAGTCGGCTGAACAGAGTCGTTGCTCGCTCCGCCTTTTGCGTTCACTTCCTGAATAGTAGCCCAGACAGATTCCGCAGCAGCCATATAGCGCTTCGCACTCTCGCTTGTCGGATTTACAAATGTGATCGGTTTTCCTTCGTCTCCGCCTGTTCTAATGCTCGGCTCGATTGGAATCTCTGCGATTATTTTAGTGTCAAACTCTTTAGCCATAGGCTCTGAAGTCCCTTTTCCGAATATATCATACTCGACACCTGTATCAGGAGCTATAAAACCGCTCATATTTTCAACGATTCCTGCAATTGGAATATTTAACTTCTTAAACATATCAAGTGAGCGGCGTGAGTCATCAAGAGATACTGCTTGAGGCGTAGTAACTGTCAAACCTGCAGTCACAGGCACGCTTTGAGCCAATGTAAGCTGTGCATCACCTGTTCCAGGAGGCATATCTATAACTAAAACATCTAAATCACTCCAGAGAATATCTCTTAAGAACTGCTCTATTGCTTTCATAATCATAGCGCCGCGCCAAATAAGCGACTGTCCCTCTTCCATAAGCGAACCCATAGACATCATCTCTATACCGTATGCTTTTATCGGAAGAACTTTATTTCCTGTTACTTCAGGCTTTATATCTGCAACACCTAACATACGCGGAATATTCGGGCCGTATATATCAGCATCCAAAAGTCCCACTTTTTTACCTTGCTGTGCCAATGCAATAGCAATATTTACTGAGGTTGTCGATTTTCCGACTCCGCCTTTACCCGAGCTTACCATTAAAAAGTTTTTAATATGAGGAGCTATGTTTTTGCTCTTTGGTTTTGGAGCTTCTGGCATCTTTGGAGCTTTAATGTTTACCGTTACGTTAGCTGCGCCGACAGCTTTTAACTCTGCGGTTGCTTCATCTGTTATCTGCTGCGCGACTTCAGGAGCGCTTGATGTTATCTCAACATTGAAGCTTACATCATCTCCGTTTATCTCTATACTGTTTACAAAACCAAAAGTAACTATATCCTTTGTAAAACCTGGATATAGAACTTTTGATAGTGCCGAATTTACAATATCTTTAGTCATTTCTATTCATTTCCTTTATAAATTTCATTTTTGTAACTCTATCATAATTAAATAAGACAAAAATTATCTTATATCAATTAATTCATTTTTTTAAGCTCCCAGAGCCTCTTTCTCCTTAGCTTCTCTCGCAATCTGCTCAATAGCTTCCGGGTTATCCATAATGTTCTGAGTTATCTTATATGAACAGAACTTCGGTCCGCACATTGAACAAAACTCAGCCTCTTTAAAGACATCCTGAGGAAGGGTCTCATCATGATACTCACGAGCACGCTCGCTGTCGAGTGCCAGCTCAAACTGCTTCTCCCAGTTAAATGAATATCTTGCATCACTCATTTCATCGTCTATGTCTCTTGCCCCTTTGCGGCCTCTTGCAATATCCGCCGCATGAGCCGCTATCTTGTAAGCGATAATACCTTCGCGTACATCATTTGCATTTGGAAGCCCAAGATGCTCTTTTGGCGTTACATAGCAGAGCATAGATGCACCGTGCCATCCGCCGACCGCCGCACCAATCGCCGAGCTTATATGGTCATACCCTGCAGCAATATCAGTTACCAACGGCCCAAGTATGTAAAACGGTGCTTCATGGCAAAGCTCGCGCTGAAGTTTCATATTACGCTCAATCTGGTTTAGAGGAACATGCCCAGGCCCTTCAATCATTACCTGAACGTTCTTTTCCCATGCGCGAAGCGTCAGTTCGCCTAGAACTTTCAGCTCTCCAAGCTGTGCATCATCACTTGCATCAGCTAAACATCCGGGACGCAGCGAGTCTCCAAGAGAGAGAGAAACATCATACTTTGCACAAATATCCAAAATATCGTCAAATGCAGTGTAAAAAGGATTTTCTCTATGGTAGTGCATCATCCATGCAGCCATCAAACTACCGCCACGGCTCACTATCCCCATCTTTCTTTTAGCTATTTTAGGCATAGTCTCAAGTAAAAAACCTACATGAATAGTAAAATAACTCACGCCCTGTTTTGCCTGACGCTCTAAAACTTCAAGCATTACATCTATACTCAAATCCTCTATCTTATTTCCCACGTCGTGAAGAATTTGATATATAGGTACAGTTCCTATCGGGATTTTAGAAGACGCGATTACAGCTTTGCGTATCTCATCCAAGTCACCGCCTGTTGAAAGATCCATTGCAGTATCAGCCTTGTAGTGCTGAGAGACCTGCATCTTTTCAACTTCGCCCTGAACATCAGATGCTATAGCAGATGAGCCGATATTAGCATTGATCTTGCATCTTGCTGCAAGCCCGATTGCCATCGGCTCAAGAGAGGTATGATTTACGTTTGCCGGAATAATCATCCTTCCTCTGGCAATTTCACTGCGGACTAACTCAGGAGATAAATCTTCTACTTTTGCTACGTACTCCATCTCTTGTGTTATTATTCCCTGCTTTGCGTAGTACATCTGCGTCTTAACAGGGTCGCTTTCGCGCTCTTGCACCCATGAAGTTCTCATATTTTTCTCCTAAAAATTGTAATACTATACATATTAAGTTAAGTAGTGAAAATATAATCAAATAAAGTTAATATAATATTAAGTTGATTATTAGCTTTTATAATTTAGAAAAATTTAGAAAAATAATTGATTTATTCAAGATAAAAAAAAGCTTTTGGTGTGTATAATTTCGTAACACTTATGGATTCTAGGAGTTTCTTTGTCTAATTTGACGCTTATTTTACTTGCTGCAGGCAGTTCTTCGCGTTTTGAACTAGGTGTCAAAAAGCAGTGGCTCAGGATTGCAGACCGACCTTTGTGGCAATTTGTAGCAGATAGATGTGAAAAAACGGGGCACTTTGAAAAAATTATAATAACTTCATCTAACGAAGATATAGAGTTTATGAAACTCTACTCAGACTTTACGTTTGTAGAGGGTGGGGCAACCAGACAAAAGTCTCTAAGTAATGCTCTAAAAGAGGTAGATACGGAGTATGTTCTTGTAAGCGATATTGCGCGTTCATGCATAAGCAGCGACTTTTTACAAAGAATAATCTCCCAAAAAGGCAAAAGTGACTGCATAGTTCCTTATCTAGGCGTTACAGACACTATTGTATATGATGACAAAACCATAGACAGAAATAGAGTAAAAAGAGTTCAAACTCCTCAACTCTCGCTTACTTCTGCTCTAAGATCTGCCCTTATGCAAAAAGAAGAGTTTACGGATGAGAGCAGCGCAATTGTTGCAAACGGCGGCAGCAGAGAATTTATCTTGGGCGAAGAAGATGCTCATAAAATAACGCGTATTGCCGATTTGAACAAGCTTTCGTGCCTAGTGCCACCGTCGGATGACACTCTAAGCGGAACAGGATTCGACGTCCATGCCTTTGATGACAAAGGCGAGATGTTTCTTGGCGGTGTCAAAATAGATTCTGACTTCGGCTTTAAAGCGCACAGTGATGGCGATGTAGCAATACATGCCCTCATAGACGCGCTTCTCGGAGCTGCAGGAATGGGCGATATCGGCATGATGTTTCCGGACAACGATGACGCTTATAAGGGTATTGATTCAAAAGAGCTTTTAAAAGCGGTTGTTACAAAACTTCGCAGCTTCGGATTTGTAATAATTAACGTCGATATAACAGTTGCGGCTCAAAAACCAAGAATCGGGGCTTATAAAACAGCAATGAGAAAAACACTCAGCGCCATCTTGGAAATTGAAGCCCAAAGGGTAAACATAAAAGCGACAACGACTGAAAAACTTGGCTTTATAGGAAGAGGCGAAGGCGTCGGCGTAATAGCAAACGCAAATTTAAAATATTTTGATTGGACAAAGAATTGAAGATACTAATAATAGAAAACGAAGTTTATCTGGCGCAAAGTATTGCAACGAAATTAAGTGAACTCGGTCACATATGTGAGATGTGTACATCAACAAGAGATGCAATAAAAAGCAACAATTATGATGTTGTATTGCTATCAACTAACATAAACGGTCAGGATTTCAACCCTGTAATAGAGACCTTCAAAAAATCGATCATAATTTTAATGGTCTCATACATCAGTAACGACACTGTTTCAAAGCCTCTCTCAGCAGGTGCGAAAGACTACATATTAAAGCCGTTTATGATCGAAGAGCTTATCAGAAAGATAAACCACTATCAAGATTATGAGAAGCTCAAAAAAAGAAACGAGGCGTACGACAAATACCTGACTCACACCTTCTCATCCATGGCAAACGAGCACAACTTCGACAACATAGAACTTCCTGTGTTTATCTCGTCTTCTTATCAAAAATATGCGGACTCTTTTGCTTTTGAATATGCGAAAAAGAAAAATCTTC